>USQZ01000048.1 GCA_900556975.1 uncultured Clostridium sp.
TGAAAACTTATCATTATTATTAAAAGAAATATATCCAAAAACACATAATGGTCTACTACCTAACTTAGAAGATTTACTTATGATGTTAAACAACTTTGAATTAGTTGAAAAGTTCTGTGAAAAAATGAAAAAGATTCCAGAACTAGCAGAAAAATATCAAATATTACTTACATACTTTGCTAATAACTTTTATCAAAATTCTACAGGAATCGACGAAACAAGAAAAGCTCTTCAAGCTGCAAGTGCACAACTTGAAAACCTACTTCGTTTCCCTGGTGTAAGAAATATTTTATGTAATAGAACAAACAATATTAATTTTGATGATGCATTAAAAAATGGTGAAATAACACTTATTTGTACAAGACGTGGAGATTTAGGAGCAGCAATAAATAAAGCATTTGGACTATTTATACTTCTTCTAATGCAACACTCTGTTATCTCTAGACCAGGAACAGAAAAAACAAGAATCCCTCACTTCTTATACATAGATGAGTTTCCTCCATTTGTATGTAAAGCAACTGAAGATTTCTTCACACTATTCAGAAAATATAGAGTTGGACTTATCATATCAGCTCAGAACTTATCACAATTTGGTACAAACAACGTATTAACAAACAGCCAAAGCTATAGACAAACAATACTTGCAAACTGTACAACAAAAATTGTATTTGGTAACAACACACCAGAAGACAACGAATGGTGGGAAAAAGAATTTGGAGAAAAACGTGATTGGCTATTTAAAATGGATTACCACACTAATCCAAAAGACGGTTCTGATCCAGCATATGATGAAAAATATGCTGATATCAAATGGACTTACAAAGCAAACTTCAAAGCCGGAAAAGTTCAATCACAGAAATTCAAAGCTATCATTTATAAAACTAGAGACGTTAAAGGAAAAATGCTTGTTGGTAAAGGAAAACTTGATTTCCTTGAATCAAAATATAAAGAAAAACATACACCAAAACAATTCAACTTCTCTAAATATTATGATTCAGCAACATCATTTAATGAAGAAAAACATGATATACTAAATTCATTTATGGGAAGTCCAAAATTCGACACAACAATGTCAGATGATGATGGGCCAATCAAATACAACACAACAGATGCAAAAGCATTTATTGAAAACGACGGAGCAATTACATACAATATTAATAAAAATAAAAAATAAACAAATTTAAACGTAAAAAACCCCAATAGATTTCAAAATCTATTGGGGTTTTTCTTATTTATAATATAAAAAGGAAAAACACATATAAAATTTTTGAATCACCGCGCAGGGACCAAACGAGCAAAGCGAGTTCGATTGAAGCATTCTACCCATTTGAAGAATGCGACAGCAAGGTGTGAAAAAATTTAATATATGTTTTTCCTTATTCTATACTACACAATATATTTTTAAATCAAATCCATTCTCCAAAGATCTTAATATAAATCCTCTTTGCAAATTGTGCCACAATGCAATATAAAAATGTAACCGTCAAAATAAGAACAATAAACTCAGTTGCAATAGGAACCAAACCAATCATCTTTCCTATAAAAGTAAATGGAATAATCAAGCCAATAACACTAAGCAACACAGAAGACACATACACCGCCCTATGCGCATTACTCTGTATAAATGGAATCTTAGTAGTTCTAATAATATGCATTCCAGCCAAATTAGAAACAATACTATAACTAAACCAAATCGTCTGGAACGTAGCAGCCTCCCTCACTCCAAGAACAAACCACAACGCAATAAACACTAAAATATCAAACGCTGAACTAATAGGTCCCATAAACAACATAAAATCTTTTAAACTCCTAATATCAAACTTCTTAGGCTTTTTCAAAGATTCCTTATCAACATTATCAAAAGGCAATGTCATTTGCCCTATATCATAAAGCAAACCTTCAACAAGCAACTGAATTGGAGTTTCAGGTAAAAATGGTAATGCAATACTTGCAACTACAACAGATAAAACCTCACCAAAATTAAAGCTTGTAGCTAATTTAATATATTTAAGCAAATTAGCAAACGTACGTCTTCCCTCGTCTACACCATCTAATAAAACTTTCAAATCTTTTTCTAGCAAAATAATATCAGCAGACTCCTTAGCAATATCAACGGCAGTGTCAACAGAAACACCAACATCAGAATTTGAAAGCGATGGACTATCATTAATTCCATCTCCCATATATCCAACAACATTTCCCATGTCTTTCAAAATTCTAACAATTCTAGCTTTTTGAATTGGAGACAATTTAGCAAAAATATTATTCTTTCTAAGCAATCTTGCAACACCCATATCAGGCAATTTATCAATTTCTGAACCTTCAATAATATTTTGCGTATTAATTCCAACCTTACCACAAATACATCTCGTAACATCAACATTATCACCAGTTAAAACAATAACTCTTACACCAGCTTTATTTAACTTAGCAACAGATTCTTTAGCAGATTCCTTTGGTGGATCTAAGAAACCAATAAATCCTAAAAATATCATTTCATGTTCATCTTCAACAGAAAAACTTTCGTTTAAAATATCAAATTTCTTTTCACAAACACCAACAACTCTTAATCCATCTTTATTAAGCTTTTTACTTATAGCTAAAACATTTTTTCTAATAGTATCAGTAATATTTATAAGCTTTCCATCAATCTCAACCATTGTACATATAGATAAAATTTCCTCAATCGCACCTTTAGTAATAAGTAAACTCTTCTCTCCTTCTTTTGAAACAACAACAGACAATCTTCTTCTAGTAAAATCAAAAGGAATTTCATCAACTTTTTTATATTCACTATCTAAACTTTGTAATCCATTTTCATGAGCTCTCTTAATAACAGCTTCATCAATATTACCTTTCAAACCAGTTTGGAAATTTGCATTCAAATATGCGTATTTCAAAATTTTATCACTAGTTTTTCCTGTAGCATCCAAATATTTTTCCAAAACAATTCTATCTTCTGTTAACGTTCCTGTTTTATCTGTACACAAAATATTCATTGCACCAAAATTTTGAATAGAATCTAATTTCTTAACAATCGTCTTTTTCTTAGACATTCTAACAGCACCTTTTGATAAACAAGAAGATAAAATAACAGGCAACAATAAAGGCGTTATAGTAATTGAAATTGCTACAGCAAATGTAAACGCAGTAACTAAATCATGCTTCCATGCATTAAACAAAAATATAATCGGAATTATTAAAACCATAAAACGAATTAATAATTTACTTATATTCTCTATTCCCTTTTGGAAAGATGTCTTTGGTTTGTTAGGAGAAACACTCTTAGCAATTTTTCCAAAATAAGTGCTATCTGCTACCTTTATAACAACACCCTTGGCACTACCAGAAATAACATTTGTACCCATAAAGCAAATATTGTCTAAATCTAATATACTATCAATTTCTTCTGTATTAGCAGTATTAACCTCTTTTTTTACAGAATCAGATTCTCCTGTTAATGAAGATTGGCCAACATATAAGTCTTTTGACTCTATAACTCTAAGATCCGCAGGAATCATGCTTCCAGCAGATAAATAAACAATATCTCCAATTGTAACTTCTTTTAATGGAACATCAACCTTTTGACCATCTCTAAGAACTGTAGTTGTTGTTTCAACAAGTTCTTTTAATTTTTGAGCCGATTTATTTGACTTATATTCCTCTGTAAACTCAAGTAAAGTACTAACAATAACTAATATTACAATAACAATAATATTCGCAAAACTTGGATTCTCAGGCAAAAAAACATCTGTATAAAACAATATAAGAACAATTCCAAGTAAAATACTATTAAACGGACTAAATAAGCTCTGGTTGAAAAAATGATACCACTTCTTTGGCTTAGCCTGTTTGACTTCATTTTTTCCATATGCTCGAATATTTTCAGCAACCTGTTCCTCATTTAATCCGTTTTCATTAACATTATATTCTTTAATAAATTCATCTTTAGTTAATAAACATTGTTTTCCATACAATTTATTAACATCAACAACATCTTTTGTATTTTGCAATTTACTCTTCCTTCCTTCTTAAAACATTAAAACAAATACGAAACTTTATACCACCTGTACTTATTATACTTATTTAAGTCCGCATCTTCGTTTGCACACAAAATTACCAAAGCAAATTTATATGCCTCGTTATTTTATATAATAAAATCATCTTTGAATATTTTACCCCATTCATTTCACTTCCAATCATATATTTTTAAAATTAGAATTTCTCATAACAATAGGTAAATCTAAATTAATATCAAATCAAAATCAGCTCTTATAAATCAACGCAACAAAAAATCCTTCCATAGATTTTGAAGGTAAAATCTTTATAGCTTTGTTCACATCTTTATTTAATCCTTGATTATCACCAGAGATAACATCCCTAATTTCAAGATTTATATCTTTTAATTTAATATCAAAATTTTTTAAAGCCCAATCCAAAACTCCTTCATTTTCATAACGATTGATAGTACAAGTTGAATACACCATAACACCACCATGTTTTAAGGCATTATAAGCACTTTCAAACAACTTTTTCTGAAGCTTAACCAAATCATTAACAGTCTTTTCAGACCATCCACGATATGTCTGAACTTTTGTAGCAATAAATCGCCCCTCTCCACTGCATGGTGCATCTAATAAAACTTTATCAAATTGTTCCGTATACTCATTTCCAAGCTTTTCACCTCTTCTATTAATAACCTCTACAATTTTAGCTCCTTGCATTTCAACATTATACTTCAGTCTTTCACATCTAATTTTATCTAGTTCATTTGCAAGAATTTCACCATCATTCTCCATCAATGCAGCCATTTCAGTAGTTTTGCTACCAGGCGCAGCTGTCATATCTAAAATTTTCTCACCCTTTTTAGGATTCAAAACAAGTGGGGGAACCATACTTGAAAGACTTTGAAAATATACATAACCTTTTTCATAAATATCTAACTTTTGAATATCTTTCTCCTTGGCATTTTTAATAACCAAAGCATCTGTATACCATGGCACTCTTTCAAACTTTATATTTCTCTCTCTAAAATATTTCATTAAATCCTGAATATTATATTTAATAGTATTAACCCTTAATGTCAAAAATCTATCATCTGTCATACCAAGAAGAATTTTATCAACACTAACTGGCGAATACATTTCATATAATTCATCTATAAACTTTTCTGGTAATCTTCTTTTAATCTCACTTACTGATATCATTTTTTCTCACTCTAATCATCAATATTGTCATCATCATCTTCTTCTGAAGCAAAATATTCTCTTCCTGAAACACGTTTCTTATCTCTTTCTTCTTCAACCATTTTAGAAATCATTTCTTTTACTTCAAAAGGTTTCTTAATATCCTTAATTTCAAACTCAGGTGTTGTCTTATCAGCAGAACAACAATGAATTGTACCTACACCAAAAATTCTTTGAAGTAAAGAACGCTTTAAAGTCAAATCCATAATTCTATACAACTTAACTTCTTCCTGATTTATAGACAAAATTCCTGTATCAATCAATAACTTATCCTCAAGCAAAATATATTTCGTGAAAGATAGTGGCAAACCACAAAAAGGCCTTTTTCTATCTGTCCAAACTGTTCCTTTAATTTTCATATAAATACCCCTTTTCAATTTTATTACTTATTTAGTATACCAAATAACTTATTCCTGTTCAAGAATTGCAATAGCACATTTTATTCCATCAACAGCCGCAGACATAATTCCACCAGCGTATCCAGGACCTTCACCACAAGGATACAACCCTTTAACTGTCTCTGATTGCAAACTATCATCTCTCACAATTTTAACAGGAGAAGAACTTCTAGTTTCAACACCAGTCATTATCGCATCATCATCTGCAAAACCTTTTAACTTATTATCAAAATATTTTATTCCTTCTTTCAAAGTATCTGAAACAAAAAAAGGTAAAATATCATTTAAATTAGCAAACGTTACACCAGGCTTATATGTTGGTTTTATCTCTCCAATCATTTCTGTCTTCTTATTTTCTAAAAAATCACCTACTCTTTGAATTGGAGCATAATAATTGCTTCCACCAAGTACAAAAGCTTTTTCCTCTAAATCTTTTTGAAATTCCAATCCAGCCAATGGATTATCACCGTCAAAATCATTTGGAGTAACATTAACTAAAACTGCACTATTAGCATTTTCTCCATCACGCGAAAACCTGCTCATTCCATTCGTAACAATAGTACCTTCTTCGCTTGATGAAGCCATAACATATCCCCCTGGGCACATACAAAAAGTATAACAAGACCTACCCGTATCATTGTTATGATATGCAAGCTTATATTCAGCCACAGGTAATTTTAGCTTTGATTTATTTCCATACTGCGCCTCATTAATCATACTTTGCTTATGTTCAATTCTAACTCCAACTGAAAAATTCTTACGCTCCATTTTTAACTTTTTAGAATATAATACTTCAAACGTATCTCTCGCACTATGGCCAATTGCTAATATAGCTGTATCAGTTTCTATTTCACGTTTATCCGTTATAATCTTCTTCACTCTATTTTCTTCAAAATCAAAATCTATAACTTTTTCCTCAAATAAAAACTCTCCGCCATTATCCAGAATATAATTTCTAATATTAGAAATTATTTTAACTAAATTATCTGTACCAATATGAGGCTTATTAACATATTTAATTTGTTCTGGTGCACCAAATTTAACAAACTCCTCAAGCACATTTCTACAATAAATGCTATGTATTCCAGAAGTAAGTTTTCCATCCGAAAAAGTTCCTGCACCACCTTCACCAAATTGAATATTAGATCTCACATTTAACTTACCACCATTAATAAAATCATCGACATCTTTTTTTCTATCTTCAACACGTTTTCCTTGTTCTATAATAATTGGCTTAATGCCATTATTAACTAAAACAAGTCCTGCAAACAAACCAGCAGGACCAGCACCAATAATTACTGGTCGTAAATCACTTTTTCTTTTTACTTGAACATCTATATCATAAACTTCTTTATCAACTTGCTTTACCTTTGGATATTTCTTTTCATTCTTCACTTTAACATCAATTGTATAATTATAAAAAATATCACTTTTGTTCCTAGCATCAATTGATTTTTTAAAAATACTATATTCATTTACATCACTAAAATCGATTTTATATTTCTTGCAAGCAACCTTTGCAACATCCACATTCTCTAAATCTTCTCGAATCTTTATATTTTCCAATCTTAGCATAAAATATCTCCATTTTCATTCAACTATCATATAAGTTATATCATACACCTTCTGTTTTCTCAATATTTTTAGTTAAAAACTCGTAATTTATATCACATTTTATGTAATTCTTCAACTTTTTACAAATTTTGCATTTTACCCGTACTTGACAAGAAATAACGGCATTTGATATAATTTTTATATACATGAATTATTACTACAAAGGAATATTAATTAACGAACGATAAAATTAGGAAGTGATTCAAATGAAAAAATCAGATTTTTATATGAATGATGGTGTTACTGTCTTAGCTTTGACAATTAGACATGAGCAAAGACTTTTAGTTATAAATAATGCAATAAAAGCAACTCGTAGAATTTCACTAAAATCTATATTTTCTGCGATTGCACTTACTATATTAAATTTATTTATATAAAATACCAATAAAAAAGAGTAAGCCGATAAGGGAATTAATCCCTTACCGGCTTTTTGTGATTCTACCTACTATCTAGCAGTTTCCCATCTTTCCATTGGAAGAAAGGTACCATACTTTCCGTATGTCAGCCAGCCTATTGGATTTCTTACCGAAACACAGATTTCTTTGAAACTGGTACATTTCTCATCTGTCTGATACGTCTTTGCACACACATACTCTGGAAAATAAACAACATCTTCGTCATAATCCATCTGTTGTACAAAACTTGCGCTCTGTAATCTGCCAGCATCAAGCATTCTAACTGCATCATATAATCCATGAGTGCAATCACAATCCTGAATAAAATTTCGCAATACAACAATTTTATTCTGTTTCTGCTGCATTAAAATTACAACGGGTTCCTTTCTGTCGTTAATCTCTGCAGTTGACGCAAATTTAATTGCATCGTCTTTTTCTCCAAGGATTTCCAGGTTACTGCCATCCACAGTATACTGTTCACGGTCATTAATTCTATTGATTAACCGCTCTAACCATTCTTCTGCTGTGGACAATGTTGTTGTTTTAATTTCTGTCATATGAATCCCTCTTTCTGCCATAATAACGGCCTCTTTTGAATTTATAAAATTGCTACATAAACATTATACTACTTTTTTACAATTTTTTCAAATTTATAAAAAACAAGAGCAGAATTGAAATTCCACTCTCGTCTTTATTCCATTTATGAAATTATTTCTTATCAACTGTATATGCAATGTGTAGTTCTTTTTCTAATGTTTTATCATTTCTAATTGTGAATGTAAATCCTACACCTTGAGTATAACTCAATTCATCTCCTGTTCCAAGAGAATATGCTCCGTTTTTTAGAGTATCGATATTTATAGTAAAAGATGTTTCACCAATACTTAATACTACATCTCCTTTAACAGTTGCTGTTTCAGAAATTTGTAATTCTGTAGGTTTATTTGTAACTATAGCAGTATCATGTGTTGTTGAAGAATCTTTTAAAATTGTATCAAACTTATCAGAAAGATTTTTAGTCGTAGCTGTTGTATCTGCTCCATCCGCTACTGGGAAATATCCAGACTTTCCAATTGTTTTTAATACAAACTTAGCCAAATCTCTTTCACTATAATAATGATAATATTCTTTAGTAGGCCATCCACCATTCCAAACATCTTTATCTTTAACGCCTGTAAATGGAACAACACTATTCATAGCTTGATGTGTAGCATCAGTACAATTATATGGATTATTGCATTTAGTTACATAAGCGCATTTCTCAGATAATCCGACATTCTTGTTTCCAGGTCCAGGTATTGTTTCAGTTCCTAATCCTATTGAATAAATCATATCAGCATGTGCTTTAACCTTGGTAGCTGACTCTATAATATTTTCTACACTATCATCTTGATATATTGGATACTTATTTGCATCTGCCCAACCTTTTTCAACAAGTCCAGCTCTACTAGCTTCAGGTGTTGTTGGAGCACCATCTGATAAGAATATAACAACTTTCTTCTTATTGGTTAATTTGCCTCCTGTAAGTAACGTATCAGTTGCTTTTAATCCAGCATTAATATTTGTACCTTCTATTGATTGCAAATCCTCTATTCTTGCAAGTGCATCTTCTCTAGCAGTATATTTGTATATTGGTGAAGTTGTTGTCTTTTTACTATATGCAATAATTGTAACCGTAGAATCTGTTGCAACTCCTTTTGGGAATACTTTATTTACCAATGCTTTTGCAGCAGTTTTAAGTGCATCTAATCTTCCAATGTTATTCTCTGTCATACTTGTTGAAACATCAAGCACTAAAACTAAATCCATAGATTTTGTAACTTCAGCTGTAGCTGCAATACTTATTTTCTTAACAACATCAACAGTAGCTGATTTTTCAATACCATTAATTGTTGCCGTATTTACAATATTCTTATCAATATCAGTTTCAATTACTCTAACTCTAAATGTTAATGTTAATTTTGCACCAGCTTTTAAAGTTCCATCATATGATATTATTCCATCGTTATAAGTTCCATTTCCTACAGTTGTTCCATTAACTTTAACAACTATTGGGTTAGCTTTTCCATCAAGTGGATTGCTATATTCAACACCAGCTGGTAATGGATCAATAATATTTACTTTTCCATCACTATCTGATTTATTTTCAGCAGTAATAGTATATTCTATAATATCACCATATTCTGCTTTTCCATCTTTTTCATCATTTATAACCGTAGCTGTCTTATCTGACTCAATCATAATCTTAACATTATTTGTTACTTTATTTGTAGTCTTTTCTGAAGAACCCTCTGGTGTATAGTGAGCAGTATTCTCAACTTCATAAGATAATTCAGATTCATTTAAGTTTCTTGTCTTAGCTTCAATTGTAATAATTACTTGGTTTCCGCTATTTTTATTTAATAATCCAGACCATGAAAGTCTTCCAGTTTCTTTGTTGTAAGTAACGGCTGTTGATGCATCTGTTCCATTAGTTCTAATTACACCTGTAACTGTTACATCAGTTAATTTACTAATGTCTATATCATCTGTAATAGTTACATTTGAATCTTCATCACCTGTGTTAGTTCCAACAAGTACATATTTTAATGTTGAACGAACATCTACTGTCTTTTCATTGATGTCATTGCCTTCTGTATTTAATACTTGTTTTATAACATTAATATTTGGTTTTACAACCTCGTATGTTTTGTCATCTGGTGTAGTTGTTGTATCTACCGTAACTTGGTTAGCTTCGATTGTAGCCTTTGTAACATTTTCACCTAAAGTATCTACTGAAACTTCAAATGTAATTGTTAATGTGTGTCCTGCTTCTAATCTATAACCATCTAATGAAATTGTTCTCTTATCTGTACTTACAATAATACCTTGAATATCATTTTCATTGTCTTTAGCACTTATTTTATTTTCAAATAATGATACTCCTGGTTTTAATGTATCAGATACATTAATATTTTTGTATTCAGTTCCACTATTTGAAACTGTAATTGTATATTTAATTTTATCTCCCTCATGTACTGTTGTACCACTTGTTTGACCTTTACCACATTCAGAAAGCACACTAGTCTTTGTAGTATTGATAATTGGTTTCTTAATATCTGTAGGTGGATTTGGATCTGGTATTTTAACTGTATTTACTTCAACAGTATTAGCACTTAATTTAGCACTTGTAGCATCATTTCCATTGCTATCTTTTCCAAGTGGATCTATGGTTACTCTAAATTTAATTGTTAATGTTGTATTTGCTGCTAATAAGTAATCATTCAATGAAATTGATTTCTTATCATTTGCAACTACTACATTTACATTTGGTAAGCTTGTGCTTAATGAACCTGCTTTAAATGTCATTCCAGTTGGTAATGGATCATTCATATTTACAATTCCAGCAACTTTTCCTGTATTAGAAATTGTAATTGTATATTCGATTTCATCACCTTCGTGAACTGTTGTAACCTTAGTTGTTCCTTCTGAGTCGATCATACCATATTTACCACATACAACAACCTTACTTGCTTTAGTTGTTGAAATAACTGGTGTAGCAATAGTTACATCTGTTGGTGAATCTGGTCCATTTGTAATTTTAGCTGTGTTTGTAATTGTTTCTTCTGTTTTACCTTCACTAATTGATAATGGTGTAACTTTAATTTCAATTCTTCTTGAAGTTCTAGCAGGTAAATTATTTACATTCCATGTAACTTTATTTCCTACAACGCTGATTGTATCTCCAGCTAATGCATCACCATAACTGTCAATTCTTAAATTGCTTGGTACTTCATCTTCTACAACTGCAGAACCTTTCTCATATCCATTATTATCAACTACAATATAATATGAGAATTGTTTTCCAATCTCAGCATATTGACCTG
>USQZ01000049.1 GCA_900556975.1 uncultured Clostridium sp.
GGGTTGCGCTTGTGTCCGGGCATATGGAACGGATAGCGCTCTAAGTGCGCCAGCGCTTGATCAAGCCGCATAAGCTGTCACCTTTTCTTTTTGATAAATCGCAATGTTCAGCAGCACCACACCGGTGAGCACAGGCATCGCCTCGATCAGGCCGGTCTCTTTATAGATCAGCAGCAAAATCAGATCACCAATCATCAGCGCCGCCCAAAATACCGTGGCGCACTGCCAAAATCGCCCTTTTTTGAATGAAAACAAAAAGCACAGAAAGATCGCCACCCCGCTGAGCACGGAAAAAGCCAGCGATCCAATGCAGTGCAGCAGCCACAGGTTGTGCCGCTCAAAGTCAAAGGGACAGCACACCGTCAGCGCCATTCCCACACCGGCAGGCAGCAGCAGACCGTGGCACAGCCCTCTGCGCTTTTGCTTATTATACATGGTATAGAGCAAAAGGTAAAGCACCCCGTAAGTGCCCGCACCCCACAGGGCAAACAGCACCGGGTGGTCCAGTCCGATGGTGGAAAGCGCCCCGGCGTTGGTGCGCGGGTCCGCAAAGTGCATATACCCTAATGTAAAACCACAGTATAACGCGGAAATCAGCGAAATCCAAATTTTTTTCATAAAAACCTCAAAAAAATCAAAATTTCTTATTGACATTTTACTCCCCTCGTGGTATTATGTCAATGCTGTTTCGGACAGCGCCGCAGATCAAGCCTTTCGGCTCTGCCTCGCCCGCTCTTGGCGTGTAAAAATTTAGAGCAAATTGAATATGCGGATGTGGCGGAATTGGCAGACGCGCTGGTCTTAGGAACCAGTGTCAACGACGTGGGGGTTCAAGTCCCTTCATCCGCACCAACGACGTATCTGTTCGAACTAATAAAACAGATAGATACAAAAATCAATCAGAAAATAAATCTGGTTGATTTTTTTGTTGTCTAAAAACAATATTAAAGTCATTCTTTTGAAAGGGTGGTGTGTGAAATGCAGATAATTAAGCAAGAACTACAATATGACTTTTTTACTTTTTAATTATTCTAATGATGTGTATATTTCAAACTTGACTAAAAAGATTAAATTATCAGAGTTTATGATTAAAAGGTTAAAATATATTGTAATTTTGATACACTTTTTTCTGGCTACAGTTTCAGCAAGTAATGTCGACACTAAAGAAATGCTCAAATCTAGAATGGCTGGTATGGGTAGTGAAGTACCAGAGGATTTAATGGCATTATTTGTCGACAAAGGTTCTATATCATCAGAACAGTTTGATGTTTTTTACAAAGATGATACGGGATATACTCGCTTTGTAGAAGAAGGACCTGAAACATTTGCTGGTGACAATTCAGACGGAAAAGGCATTGTTCGGAATGTTGTATCAATCTGGGAGTATTATTCAGAGGAACAGGTTTCTGAATGCATGTTGAATAACAAGTTTATGGCAATATGTGTTTTAGATATGGATCCCCTTTACAAGTACAATGCTGATTACAACAAAGCTTGATTTAGTTTCATAGTTGATGTTAGGGGAGGAATTTTCTTTTTTCTCCCTGAACATCTCCATAAATTTTATTTTTGAAATATGTTTGATGTTTTTGATATATTAAAAGTGGACCAAAAAATCAATTGATTACAATTGAAAAATGGAACGATATTCTAATGAAATTAGACTTATTGTAACAGCAAAATTAAAAACAACGGAAGATGTAAAAATCTATATTACACAAACTGAAAAAGATATTAAAGATATTACTAATTTAAGGCAAAAATACAGAAATAGGCTAAGAAATTGCAAAAATGATGACTTAATAAAGGAATATAAAGAAAAGCAAATTAAAAACGGACAAGAAGATATTACAAAAACAAATAAAAAAGTTAGATATGCGAGGTAGAAGAATATTAAAGGTTGTTATATAAAGTAACAGCCTTTAATATATTTAAGGTAAATATATGCAAAGAACAACAAAATTATGTCAAGTTGACTTTTAATAGAAAATTTTGTATAATAAATATCTACAAGCAGTAAGCCTTTTAACATATAGCAGTCTAGTGTAATCACTAGTTTAATACAGATGTATTTGTAAAATGTTTTAAAGTGTAAAAACAAAGAAGTACATTGATAATTTAAGATAAGGAGGGAAGATGGCTCAAAAGTAGAAACGCATTTAACATTAATTTAATCTTTTATAAGGAGGCTAATTTTATGCAAGAAGTTAATAAAGAGTTATGGACAAAAGCATCTATGGTTGCAAGTGGAATTAATAAACTTATTTGGGCACATAAGTGCTTCTACATTTATCCTCATATTGATGAGGATTTAAAGGAGTACAATGTTTATCTTAATAAGTATGGCAAATTTTCAGTAAGAATGGATGACGGCTCAGAGTTTTTTTTGATACAACCTTGTCCTCACTTAATTTATCAATTATATGAAGCTAAAGCTGACAATGGAAATACAACTGACGAGAATACTGCAATTAATGCAAAAGCCTATGAGAAATTTAAGAATTTCTTTGAGTTTATGATAAGCTATTGTAGCATTAACCTTGTAGGATAATAATTTCATATTTTGTTTCTTTGTGGAATAGGTAGGGAATTTTTCTCTACCTGTTCTTATTTTGAAAGATACCTTTAGAAAAATTATTTAAAAAATTTTAATGTAAAATTGATTGAAAAATACTGTCAATAAAAAGCTATGAAAATATTGTAAATTGTGATATAAATATATTTAGTAGATAAATAATGAGTAGTAGATTAATATGAAAAAAATTACAATGTTAGGAATTTAATTTTATATTATTCAAATGATAATGATATAAAAAATAGAAAAAAACTGTATTCAAAAGAAGCGAGGGAATATTTTGATGGGAATATATATGTTCCAGATGATTTAGAAATAATTGATTTATAGGAGGAATTACAATGGTAGTGATAGCAGGTTGTTTAATAGTAAGAGATGGCAAAATATTAATGGTGAAAGAAGCAAAAAAGAAATGTTATGGACAATGGAATTTTCCAGCAGGACATGTAGATGAAAATGAATTAGTAACAGATGCAGCAATTAGAGAGACTTATGAAGAAACTGGCTGCAAGGTAAAATTAACAGGTGTATTGCCAATAAGTACAGTATATTTAAAAGAAAAAGAAACAGCAATAATTATAAAATTTACAGCAGATATTATTGAAGAAAATATAAAATTTGATACAGAAGAAATATTAGATGTGCAATGGATAGATTTGGAAAAAGTAAAAAATATGACAGAAGAAGAACTAAGAGGATACAATACAGCACTTAAAGATATAAGAAACTTTGAAGAAAAAAACATATATTCATTAGAGATTTTTGATAATATCAAGTATGTCAGATAACTGAAGGAAGATATAAAACATATAGATGAAAATGGCATTGAATTTTGGTATGCAAGAGAATTGATGAAAGTTTTAGGCTATAAAGATTGGAGATATTTTGATGCAGTAATTGAAAAAGCAAAAATAGCTTGTCAAAACTCTGAAATAACTGATATTGACCATTTTGTTGTTGACAACAAAATGGTAGAAAGGAAATTATTCGCTAATACAAACAGCTAAGAATGCAGGTGTTAAAAATTTTGATAAATTTCAATTATCTGTGTATAATAAATATAGGAAATGAAACGCAGAAATGTGTTGTTACATATATTCAAGTTAAGATACTACATTGCCTGCCAAAGCATAATGTAGTGTCTTTAATTATAAAAAAAACAAAAAAAACAAAATTTTGTGGTTACTCCTCAAAACCATTATATAGTAACATTTTGTGAAAGTTTTTTCACAAACTACTTGATTTGTACTTAATAATTTGATAATTTATATATAAACTGATTGATATTTGTATCAATCGTTATAGGTGTGAAAAAAGTTGTAGATATCTACGTTGTTCACACCAAAGTATTGATATAAGCTAATTACAAAGATTTGTGATTAGCTTATTTTTTTATAATTGTCAATACAATGATTTTTCTTGAAGTCATTGTATTTTTTGTTATCACTAGTAATATTCAAAAAAGATGTAAAAATAATTGACTTTTGCGAACAATTCAAAAATATAAATAAAGCTGTTAAGAGAAACATAGATAGATTTCCAGATGATTTTTGGTTTCAGTTAACAGAAATTGAGTTTCAAGCATTGAGGTTCCAAATTGGAACCTCAATGCAAAACAAGGATTTTAGAGGCGGAAGAAGATATCTACCATATGTTTTTACAGAACAGGGAATTGCTATGTTAGCAGGTATTTTAAAAAATGATATAGCTGTAAAAGTTAGTATTAATATAATAAAATCATTCATAGAAATGAGAAAATTTATATCTGCAAATGGACAACTATTTGAAAGATTAACAACAATGGAATACAAGTTATTAGAACATGATAAAAAATTTGATGAGATTTTTGATAAATTACAACATTGAGGATATAAAAATTATAGATAAAATTGTAAACATTTAAAAAATTTATTTGAAATGTAACTGTAGAAAAATATTTTATATATAGATATAATGTTTGTAGTAATTTAAAAATGAAAGACTTTATGAAGTTAGTAGTAATTGTGTGATATAATTAAATAATTGTTAAAACGATAATAAGAATTATATTTTAATATAAAGGAGAAATAAGATGAATATTGTTATAGGGACTAAAAGTGAATCTAAGATAAATGCTTTAAAGATGGCATTAGAGAGACTTAATATAAATGATTATAATATAATTTCGGTTAAGGCAGAATCAGCTGTGCGAGATAATCCAATAAATGAGGAAACAAAGCTTGGTGCACAGAATAGAAACAATTTTATTAAAGAATATTGCGAAAATAATAATATAGATTATGATGTGTTAATTAGTATAGAAGCGGGGTATACAAAAGAGGGAGAGAATTATTATTTAGATACGTTTGCTAATGCTATATATAAAGGTCAAGAATATTGGAGTAGATCACCAAGATTAAAAATTACAAAAAATATTTTTGAGTATGTTTATGAACAAAATATGCTTCATGAAATTATAAATGAAATATTGGGTAGAAGGTACATAAATGGGTTTATTGGTTTTGCGACTAAAGATGCAGTAAAGAGGGAAGATATAGATGCTTATGCACTTTCAATTGCTCTTGCAGAATGTTTTGATATTGAGTATATGCCTGAGGCAATTGATTATGAAAAATGTATTACAAATGATAGGTTAGAGTTGTTAGATAAGGCAATTATTGAAAAAAGGTCATAAATGTGCTAAACTACAATTACGTGATTTTTTTACTCCTGTTTTGCAGGTTGATATAGAGGCAATTGTTAAAAAAATAATTATTTTCGGGAGGTATTCATATGAAAAAAGTACGGCTTGTAGTGATGATGCTAGTGTTTATTTTAGGCATCAGTGGATGTTCTTTTTCTGGCGCGAGTGATTATGACTCAGTACGTGACATTTCTGATACGATAATCTATGTTGATTTTGAAACGAATGTTATGTATGCTTGGTGTAAGAGAGGATATGGCGGAGGATTTTCTGTAATGCTTAATCCAGATGGTTTACCAAAGTTATATGACAAGGCTACATCTAAATATACTAATATACGTGATATTTCTGATACGATAATCTACGTTGATTTCGAAACGAATGTCATGTATGCTTGGTGTAAGAGGGGATATGGCGGAGGATTTTCTGTAATGCTTAATCCAGATGGTTTGCCAAAATTATATGACAAGGCTACATCAATATATACCAATGTACGTGATATTAATGATACAAATGTTTATGTTGATTTTGAAACAAATGTCATGTATGCTTGGTGTAAGAGAGGATATGGAGGAGGATTTTCCATAATGCTGAAACCGAATGGTTTACCTAAGCTATATGAATAGCATCTAGTGATTGAACAAAGAAGTAGTGGTATTTTTGATAATAATATGAAGTAATAAGAAGAAAGTGAGCAATTTGAAAAATGTTCACTTTCTTTTTTCAAAAGTGTGTTATAATTTATATGCTATTTTAATAAAAAAAATTAAGAATCTTAATAAATGAGAGATTAATAATGAAGGGAAGATATATATGGAGAAACATGAATTAGTAGATGTTGAGGGAAATAAAACTGGTAAGGTTTTAACACATGAAGAAATACGTGATATAAATAATATTCCTAAGGGATATTATATGTCAGTTGTAGGAGTTGTTATTCTTAATGAGGATAATAAGATTTTAATGCAAAAAAGAAGTAGGTTTAAGAGATCTAATCCAGGAAAATGGGGAATATGTGGTGGTAAGGTTGATTTTGGGGAGTCAACAGTTGAAGCGAGTATTCGTGAGACTTCTGAAGAAATTGGTGTTCAGTTGGATAAGGATGATTTAAAACTTTTGAGTGTAAATGCTGGCGAAAAGGCAGTTTATACAGTGTATTATGCTAAAAAGAATATAAGTGTGGGAGATTGTAAGATACAAGAGAAAGAACTTGAAGAAGTGAAGTATTTTGATATAGATGAGATAGCTGATTTAGATAATGAAGGTGTTGAATGGTTAGATAGTTTGAAAAAAATTGTTAAGGTTGATTGATTGCCTGAAATACTTGAAAAATAAGGCTTTTTATGATATAGTATATAAAGTTTTAAGATTATTTAAAAATAATCTCCTTTAGGAGTTTATGCATATAGAAACTATTAACAGCGCAATGATTATTGAAAGGAGAATTTTATGAAGCGGATTATTGATGTGGTAACTGACTGGTTGTATGAACGCAAAGCAAATTGGAGAGAAACTTGCAGTGTTGTTATTGCAGTGATATGTACAATTGTGGTAGGTGGCGCATTATTTATGTCTTGGGATAATACTCCTGCTACAGAGGAAGATTACCAACCATTGGAACACTATGCTGCGGATTTTCAAAAGAGATTTGATGCTCTTGTTGAAGATGACAATATACCTGGAGATGTTACTGCTACATTCAAGAATGATGAGTGCGAGCTTAGTGTGAGCTACAATCCGGAGAATAAGGAATACACCATAACTAAGAAAGATAATTCGGTGAGTTGGTGGGTGGCTGTAGCCTTGATATTCTTTGTATGTTTCTGGGTATTTAGCATTTCTTTTTCAGTGGTGGGAGCAGTTCTACTTGGCTTGAACAAACTACATGATGTCATTCGTAAGACTAAAGATAAAAAGAAGAAATAAGAGTTAACGTTTCGTGAAGCGGTGGCCTAAGTGAGGCTACCGCTTTTTGTGTGAGAAAATTTGCAAAATGATGATGGAACTATCGTATTTGCGTATTTTTTATGATTGTAGTATAATTTATGTATAAGGCGTTTGGCTGATTTTTGTAAACCTCGAGTTTACGTGTAACTGTTGACTGTTTAATAAAAAGAATTTTGGAGGTAGAGAAATGATGAACGAAAGAACTAATAATATGCCGGAGAAGGCGTACATTGCTTATGCAATTGAAACCCCTGAGGTTGGAAAAAAGTATAGGTGTACACGGATACAGTATGATCTTCATCAGAGAAGATTTATCGAGTATCCTTGCCTAACATCTACCGTGACGGAATTTGGGTATCTGTCAGATGATACGTATCTGGTGAAAACCAAAAACACGTATTATGTGGTCAAGAATACTAAAATACCTGAGACAAACATCAAGTTTGGCGAACTGTATGAAGTTCCGAGAGTAGGCGAATCTATGATTTGCAAGAAACTTGAAAACAAGAACGGCACTCTGGAGCGTGTTCCGTGGCATACGACTATGGTGTTTGCCACTGAATATATTGCGGGAATACTCCGCATTGAAACGAGAAACTCGATTTATTTCGCTCCACAGCCGATGTGATTTGTTGTAAGCTAAGTTAAGTTGTTAGTTGTTGTCATTGTTTCTGGACTCCCCATTATTGGGGAGTCTTTTCTATGTATAAAAATATTATATTTATTTTAGAATTAGATTTGCTAGATAATTTTACTTGATGTATGGATTTACGATTAGTTGATCGTGATAATTTTTAAAATGAGTATAATATTTACATTTGCATATTTTTTTAATTATAGGTATAATTTATACATAAGCATTTGGCTTTTGCTGAAAAAAAGAAACTTCACGTTTCCAGTTGTAGCAATGACATTTATTAATAAAAAAAATATTTAGGAGGTAACAATTATGTCAAAGTCAAAGAAAGTTAGATTAGCATTAGGTACAATTAAACCTGTAAAGGGGAGCCGGTATGAGTGTACAGTTGTTGTAAGAAAAGGTCGTTGTGACTATGAAATGCAGGATGTTGTTACATCGACTGTGCAGTGGGTGTTTAAGGTAGGTGAAGTGTATCTCGTGGAAACACGGAACACAAGATACCTGGTCAAAGATCAGAATGCTCAGAGTAGTACAACAAAATTTGCGGGCATGTATGAAACACCGCGAGTAGGAGATCAGTTTAGCTGTTTCGATGTTGCAGATGTTAATAAGGCAGAAAGAAGAGTTTACAGAACATCTACAGTTAAATCTGTTGACTTTCTTTCACAGGAGGTGTGCGAAGTAAAAACAAAAAACAGTACTTATTATTGCTTGTTTTAGTCATAGTTGGAATTTCTCCCCAGTTGGGGAGAAATTTTTTTGTATATTTATGTTTGAAATTGAAATAATATTTAGTAATATATAATTTTTTATGAAAGGATAAGGTTTAATTTTTAATTAAATTTAGGTGTTATTTATGGATGATAAAAAGCCAAATACAACTATGTATGGTGAAGAGGTTTGCTCTGAATTTGTATGGCTTCCGCTTGATAAACAAAAAGAAAATGCCGATAAACTAGCTAACATTACAAAAGAAAAGAAATCATAGAAAGCAAAATTCTAATAAAACATTTTGATTGTTAAAAGAAAATATTGTATTTGATTTTTTGCTCCTTGCTAAAATCTTTTCCCACCTACTAAACTTCGTTTAGAAGGTTAGGGAAAAACTTTCAAACTGCGCGTCGCTAAAAAATCAAATACAATATTTTCTTTTATTTTGAAATTGTTCTATGTTTGCATATTTTCTTTTATTTTGTAATTGCTTTATGTTTGCATAATTTCTTTATTTTAGAATAGACATTGAAAAAAGGAGGAGCAAATGAGGCAATTTATAAAATATTATTTTTCAAATAATTTAATGGAATATGTAAAGTTACTAGTTATTTTTGTTATTGGAATTGTTGTTTCAATAATTGTAATAAATAAATCTAGTGATACTCAGCAAATAGAAATTAGAAATTTTATTGATGCAAAGATAGAGACTGTGAAGACTAGCGAATATTCTGATAAAAGTGTTGTCCTTGTAAATTCTTTAAAAAAGAATGTTTCTGAATTTTCTATTGTTGTTTTTTTATCTTCAACGTTAATTGGAATTCCTATTGTTTACTATATTATTTTGAAAAGAGCGTTTTCAATTGGATATACTATTTCAGCGGTATTTGCTACACAAAGTGCTAAAACAGCCATTATTTTCATTTGTAATTCATTAGTTTTACATAATATAATATATATGATGTCTATATTTATGGTCTTAGTTTCGGGAATTAATTTTGTGAAAATTATAACGAAAAAAGGAGCTGGAGCCGTTAAGTTTGAGATATTTAGGTATATTATTTTTGTTTTAATTGCTTTGAGTTTAGTTATAATTTCTTCTTTTTTTGAAGCGTATATATCAACAAATTTTTTGTATTTGTTAAAAAAATATCTGTAAAAAGTATTTACTTTTGGCGATAGTTTTGATATAACATAATACAGCAATAGGTTATGTAAATTATACAAAAGTATAGTTTTCTGCTGTAATGCTAATAATGATTTTTTATATTATATAGAGATTTGTAAAACAAATTTCGTGTGTGGACAGAGGCAATGTAATTAATGATTGTGTTTGTTTTATAAATGATAAATTTTGATTTGCTAATTATAGCATGATGAATGTAGTATTTCGAATGGGGGACAAAATATAATGGAAAAACAAATAAAACTTTTCTTAGAATTTTTAGAGAATGATAAAAAATTATCTGCAAATACATTGCAGTCTTATAGAAGAGATATTGTACAATTTCAAGAATATTTAGATAACGAAGGATTAGTTTATTCAAAATTAGGTCAACAAGAGATAAAAGATTACATTGAACATTTAAAAAAGATAGGAAAGAAAACTTCTACAATTTCTAGAAATTTAGCTTCTATTAGATCTTTTTATCAATATCAATTACGTGTAAAGAAAGTTAGAAAGGATCCAACAGAAGGTATGCAGTCTCCTAAAATTGAGAAAAAAGCACCTAGCATTTTATCTTCAGAAGAAGTTGAATTATTACTTGAACAACCAAAGGATGTTGATCTAAAAGGAATTAGAGATAAGGCAATGCTAGAATTTGCTTATGCTACTGGTATGAGAGTTACAGAAATTATTTCTTTGAATGTAGAGGATGTTGATTTTGATAAAGCTTTTGTTACTTGCACAAATGGTATTAAGAAAAGAAATATTCCTTTAGGGAATTTATCTATAAAAGCTTTGGATGAATATATGAAAAATGCTAGACCATATATGATAAAAAAGGAAGATGAAAAAGCTTTATTTGTTAATGTTAATGGTAAGAGATTAACAAGACAAGGTTTTTGGAAAATTATAAAATATTATAAAGAGCAAGCTCATATAACCAAAGATATTACTCCTCATGTTTTGAGACATTCTTTTGCAACACATCTTTTACAAAATGGTGCTGATTTGAAATCTATTCAAATGATGTTAGGTCATTCTGATATTTCATCAACACAAGTATATATGAAATTTCAAGATGAGACTTTAAGAAGTGTATATCATAAGGCTCATCCACGTGCGTAGTGTTTGAAATAAATTGTTTATATATGTATATTTGGAAATCTCAGTAATTTATTATTGAGATTTCTTGCATTTTCCAAGATTGTCTACTTGACAAAACATTTTAATCCATATAAAATAGATATGGTTAGAATTAAAATATAAAATTTATTTATGTTGTAAAATTTATATATTTAATGAACATTGA
>USQZ01000050.1 GCA_900556975.1 uncultured Clostridium sp.
AAAAGAAAAAGACTGTTAAACAAAATATTTTTAGATACTTTGTCAACAGTCTGAAAAATACGAAATAATTAAATATTTCGTATTTTTCTTAATTATTCGATTGGTGATCCACGTGTATATGGACTTCTGCTGTTTTCTAATCGTTTATCTAGCTTTTCTTGTTTTTGATTATCATTTTCTATTTTGCTATCATCAACATCAAATGAATATGTTATTGATGTTTCTTTTGAATTAACTTGATTTTCTAATTTTGTATTTAGTATTATTTCTTCATTGTTTGAATATGTAATTCCTAAGTATGCTGATGTTTCATCATTTTCGTTTACAACTGTTGTTCTTAGAATTCTGTATTTTTCAAAATTTAGGCTATCACCTTGTAATTGTTGTATTACTTTAATAAACTTTTTGAATTCATCACCATTAGAAAATCCTAATTCAATTTTAATAATTTTTTTATTTCTATTAAAATATTTTTCTATGTCCTTTTCGGATAGATTCTTGCATTTTTTATAATACTTTGGAATTAAATTTAATGCAAAATTATTATATGTTTTTGCTATTATTTGTGTAGTTAATTCCCCATTATATTTTCCAACAACTTCATTCATATATGTTGGTAATTTCAATGTATCACTCATTTTATCAGGAATATTTATTTTCTTTATTGCTCTATATGCTCTTTGAGTTGGACTAATTATATATAATGTAATAATAGCAATTATGAAGATTAGTATTATAAATATTTTCTTTTTTGAAAAATTAAATTTTCTTTTTTTACTTTTCTTCTTATCCATATATTCCTCCTAAAAATGTTCTTTTTATATCTGCTACATATATATTATCGTATACTCTAAAGTACATTTTTATTACTCCTAAAGCCCCTTGATTTTTTCCTTCTGCATATTTTTCAGGCTTTTTCGTACGTATCCATTCTTCAACTTCTGTGAAATCTCCATTTAATATATCTCTTGCTAATACATATTGTGAATTCCATCTCTTGTCTAGCTTTCCCATAGTTGATTCAATTGGAAGAGCTTTAGTTAATAGATTTTTAACAATTTGTAAATCTGACATTGATGAATCCATTACACTTTCCCAACCTAAGTTTGGTCCCCAGTTTTTAAGTGATGCATATGTACCTTGTGTTACTAAGTCTTTATCTAATATCCAATCAACTCCAGCTTCTTTAACCCATCCAGTAAAATCTTCGTCATAGAAATACTGGAATTGTAATTGCAAGAATCTTTCTGTATTTTGTCTATTTACGCTTTGCCATGCTGCTTTCAAACTTCCGAAGTTCTCAACAAATTGTGATGATGAATAACTTGCAAATGCTTTTAAGCTTCCACATAGTGATGGATCTTCTTCAGCTAACCATTTACATAATGGTGCAATATTATTTGTACTTCCATGTACAGTCCATTGAGCAATACCAACTGCAATTTCGTCTTTTCCTGAAATAGTATCACATGCTCCCGGTCCAGTATCAGCAGGAACACCTTCATCTCCTAGCGCTCCTGATTCATATGGTAGCCAATAATAGAAATCCCACTCTATCTGTTCTCTTTTTATTTTAGTTTTCTTAGGAATTTTCATATAATCTTCAATATTTTCTATTACAGCTTTATCTCTATCTATTAAAATTAAGCAGATATCTGAATTTAATGTTTTTCCAATTACATCTCCAGTATGTATTTGTGTTCCTACTGAAAGATTTCCACCTAATTCAAAACCATACATAACTAATACGTAACCTTTTAAGGCTGTATCTGTTAATTTTATTCTAAGTCCTTGTAATGTCTGCTCTCTTCCTGGTACAGGATCTTCTGTGTTTTGAACATTTGCACTATCACCATAAATTCTTTTTGCTAATGTTTCATCCGAGAATATATTATTATTATCATCAAATATTTCTGTTATTTTTCCATTTCCCATTGCTGTAACATCTATACCTTCTTTAAATCCTGTATTAATAACTCCATCACCTGTTACTCTATATGCGCATACAAAATCTGAGCCAATATCTTTTTTTACAGGTTGTTGATCACCATTTTTTATTTGGTCTTGTGAAGTGCATTCATATCTTTGACCGTCACCGGCACATATAAATACATTTTGTGCCGCCTTTGGAGCTCCGTCTATTTTTCCTGTAAATACGATATCACCAGCTTGTACCAAGTCTACTGATTTTACTTCTGTCCATTCTTTTCCTTCACAATATCCAATAAATGATCCATCTTTTCCTGTAGTTAGTCCTTCTTCTGGTTGATCTGTACAACCAGCTTTATATAAAACCCATGAAACATATCTGTCTGCTGATATCTTTTTCTTTCCATCTTCTGTTGTTGTTCCATCACTTTTTGCAGGTATGTAATCTGGTGTTCCATATTCAAAATTATTGTCTTTTAAATATTTTGACAAATCTTTTGCTTCACTTAGGACTTTAGAAACGAATTCTTCGTCTGTTGGGTTTGAAGAAAGATCTCTTTTATCTCTTATTCCAAAGTAAATATTCTCTGCAAATTTATCATATTCACTATCTGCAAGTATTGTACCTGATCCGTCAGAGTTAATCATATATCCAGCTGATACTAATCCAGTTGAAACACTTATGAATTTCGTTCTTTTTGTTACTTTACATTTTTCTCTTAAGTGTGAATTATATGTATCTATCCTTTTGTTTGCAGCATCTGCATTTGCAAAACCCTTGTCAAGATGTAATAATTCTAACGTATATATACGTGCATCTGGATACTTTTCAAGTAGTGCATCTATAAGGTTTTCTCCTGCTTTATAATCATCTAAATCATTTAATCCTAGATATATAATTATTGTTTTAGGTTCTTCTGGTAATGAAGCTATATTATTTATCCAATACTGTGGTGTTGCTCCTTCTACTGCATAAAAAGCGCTTGATGCCAAATCTGTATTCTCTCTTAAGCCCACCATATATTCATCACCAATAAATGTACATTTATTTAATGTTTTCACATATTCGTTATCGTCATTATTATTGTCATTATCATCATCGTCATCACCCGTTTGCGTCATTTTTCTTAAATCCTCAAGTGATATTCCAAGTGAATTTGCCATTGTTTCATCACAAGCTATTAATGTTCCATATTCTAATACATTTTTTTCAACTTTTTTGTTTGGCCATTCTGCTGGAACATAATCTGGTATAGGCCATTCTAGTACTCTTTTTTCAATTTCATAGAAATCTTCTTTTTCGAAGTATCCTAATTCTATTACTAGCTCTTTTAAATCTCTATAAATATATTGTGCATCTAATGTTTCAGTTTCTTCTAATATTGTAAATGCTTGTAGTGAGTTTTTAGTAAAATCTACTTTCTCTTTTATACTTTCGTCTCCTGTTTTTCTTGCTCTTTGAATTTCTTTAGCTTTTGAAACTGTTCCATCATATATATAATACTTTTTACTAAATAAATCTTTTGTTGTTTGATTTGTTAGTCCTCTTACTGCATCTTTGGTCTGTACAACTCCATTTTCCATACTTCCAACTAATGTTACTTTATCATCAGGATCTAAACCATCAATTTTACTTTCTTCATCATCTGCTATATAATCAAGTGTTGCTTGTATCTCATCTCCAAATTTATATGTATCATAATCTCCTGATGAAAGTGTTTTATATAGTTGTGTTTTTACACCAGTTTCTTGCTCATAGTTTTCAAGTCCATCATCGTCTGTATCTATACCTATTTTTGTGTCTCCATTTGCTCCTGTTGAATCTTCTCCTTCAAAATATACATTTCTAAACCAGTGGTTAGTTACACTAGAAATATATGGAATTGATGTTTTTACTTCTTCTGCCCTATCATCTTGTAATTTCATTAATGAGTCATATGTCTCTTGACTATATGTTTTCTTCCCATCAGTATACTCAACACTGTCCACTACTTCATTTCCATTTTCATCTGTATGTGTATGTTCTACTCTTCGTAAATCATAAACTGACGTTCCATTTATATGTACAGTACCTCCAAATGTTGTATCTTTCAATTTAACATGAACTTTAGCATCTAAATCTTTGTTTAATGCAAATTCTTTTACTAAATCAGGTGCCATTGTTGCAACATGTAATGTTAATAGTAATTCAAATGGTTTTCCATACCTTCCTGTCCATCCTTCTAGGCTAAAATATGTATAATCATTATGTGCTTTGAACCACCCTACGTTAAGTCTTTTTATTTCCATTGTGTTAGTACTTCTATCGATTCTAACTTTTTGTACAAGCTCCCCTACTACCGGTGTTGATTCAAAAACCATTTTAAATGCCTCTAAAAAACCTTGGTCTAAATCTATTAGCCCAGTTCCCCATGCATCTGATCCACTATCAAAAAAAGTTCCATCAAAAAAGCTTCCTAAAAAGTCTCTCCAGTTAAATGTATAATTATTTATTAAATACGTTCTGTTTTCTGCAATTAAATATGCTCTTAAATATGGTGCATCTACTGTTTTTATTTCATTTTTAGTATGTCCTTCTGTTACTGGAATTATTTCGCCATCTTCATTTGGTTGTCCATATATTTCCACACTTTCAGCAAATCCCATACCTACTAAATCATATCCCATATCGTATAGGTATTGTGCTGTGTTGATTATATCAATTTCATGAACCATTGCCTCGTCCATACCTATTAAGTACCCTTGTAGTCCGTCCCATAAATTTGTTGCAATTTCTTTTAGTCTATTGTACAAAAACTGTGGCATTGTTACAAAAAATCCAAGAATTCCTATAAGAATTATTGCTATTATTACTATAGCTATAACTATTCCGGCATGCAAATGCAGCGGCTCCTCCTCCAGCTGCCGCTGCTGCAGTTCCTGCTGTCTCTGCTGCACCTGCTGCCGCTCCTGCGGTTCCTGCTGCTTCTGCTGCGCCTGCCGCTGCTCCTGCGCCTTCAGCTGCTGTTGCACCTGCAGCTCCTGCTTCTGCTGCTGCCGCTCCACTTCCAGCTTCTGCAGCTACTGTACTTGCTCCTGCTGTTCCAGCTTCCGCCCCTGTAGCTCCGGCTTCTGCTGCTGTACCAGCTGTTCCTGCTTCTGCACCTGCTGCGCCTGCTTCTGGTCCAACAGTACTAGCTCCCGCTGTACCTGCTTCTGGCACTCCTGTTTCTGCAGCTGAAGGTGGAGTATATACATCTCCTGATCCTCCTGGTTTATTTGGTATATCGTTTGTATCTGGTGCGTTTTCCTTGCCATTGGCTGCCGAATTTATATCTCTTGTGTTGCTTCCACTACCTTCATCTGCTTTTTTAGCGCTTTCGTCACTTTTGGCTTTATCATCTAATTTTTGACTTGCATCTTCCTCTGCATTTTTAGATGTATCTTTATCTAAATCTTTTTGATCTTCTTTATCATTTTCTTTATTGCTATCTTTTTCAGAGTCTTCATCCTTTTCGTCTTCTTTATCTTCTTTCTTTCTTCGCGGGCGTTTCTTTTTATCGTCTTTTTCTTCTTCATCCTCTTGCTCATCATTGCCAATATCCATAGAGTATTCATCCGGTCCTCCGCCTCCGCTACTTTGGTAACTTGCTTCTCTTTCAGCATCTTCCTCTTGCATTTGTTCTTCTCTTGCTCGTCTTTTTATTTCTTCATCATCTGCCACAATTTTCACCTTCTTTCCGCTATTTATTCTAATTGATTGGTATACTTATACTATATGTTTTTTCTGCTTTACTTAGTTCTTCTTCTTCTGTTTGTTCATTGCCATTATAATCATTCATAATTCTTACCTTATTAAAGGATATCGTATCTGCTTTATTTTTTTCATCATAATATTTTGCAAATCTAACTTTAAATGTTCTTGTTTCTCCTGGTTCTAATGCAATTGTAGCACTTACAGTTGAGGCATTTCTTGAGTCATCTTCTGATTGTATTGTTAGTTCATTATCTGCAATTCCATCATACAATACTAATTCTTTTTCCGTTTTATTTGTAATTCTAATTGTATATAATTGACTACTATAATAATTTTCTCTGCTTTCAATTCTTATTTTCATGTAATCATCTTCTGCAAGATTTTTTAAATCATCATGTCCAATGTAGTCATTAATACTCATCTTTAAATTCTTTCCATCTTGTTTTATTGCTATTTTTTCCTCATAAAATGCATATGTTTGATTTGTTAGCCCTGTTTTTATAATATTATCTATGATTTTAATATTGTAAATGTAGTTCCCGTTATAGTTTATATAATTTTGTATTGAATATCTTTTCTCTTTATTAAAAACTGCATCAACATACTCTTTGAATTTATCTTCAGAATCATTAAATACATATGTTTTACATTCGTCCGTTAGCAAATTGAATGCTCCTGAATAATCTTTACTATTACATTTATTTACATAGTCGTCTATAAAGTCTTCTATCGCTGTGGCTGTTTTCTCTGATGGATTTCCATCACCATTTAATAGCTCTTCATGTGGAGCATAGGTTGTATTTAAAGTTTCTGGTTCTTGGTGATGTTTTAAATAATAATTTATTGCTATTACTACTGCAAAAACTAATATAACTACTAATATGATTTTTTTATATTTTTTGAAGAAATTTCTTATTTTAAGTCTCCACTTTAAAAACATTTTTTCCTCCTATTCCTATTCAACATCATTTACGCTAAATGACATTTCATAGTCATTATAATTTTTTTCAACTATTACAAAATATGTTTGTGGTAATTTTTCGTCGTCTCCTAATTTGCCTTGAAATATATTTGATATAGTTAATAATAATACATACATATTTCCAGTTTTATTATTTCCTAATCTTTCAATATTGTCATAAGTTATTCCTAACATTGAAGAACCAAAATATTTCTTAGCATATGTAGTAAATTCATCTAAATTTGAAAAATATGTTTTTTTGAAATCTTCATTAAGAACGTTATATGCTGATTGATAATCTCCATCTTCTATGTTATTGAAAAAATTTCCTATGTATCTTTTCATTCTTGCTGATTCAGATAATTGTTTTATTTCATCTTCTTCGCTAATTTGTTCTTCATCTGTTTGTTCACTTGTTGTAGTTGTACTATTTGTATTAGTATTTGTTTTTGTTCCTTTTTGTGTAGATTTTACTATTGAATTAATTAATATGCATAAAACTCCAATCATAATTATCGCAATTATTGCAATTGCTATTATTATATATTTGGTATTATTTTTCTTCTTTTTTATAACAATCATCTCCTTACTCTAATTATGATTTTAGCGGACATTATATTATTTAAAATATTGATGTCCGCCCTTTTTTAGCTCATTCTATTTATAAAATCATCTACATCTTGTGCTGGATTTCTACTTCCAGCTGCTTGTCTGTTTTCATATAAAGCATTTACGGACTTAGCCATATTCTTTGTTTGAATTGCTGTTACAACTCTTCTCTCTTGAGTTGTCCATGCATGTCCTAATGGATTTGTTGCTGGGTTACTGAAATCTAAGCTTGGATCTAATGCCATATCTTGAATAGCTTTTAAATGTTGCAATCCAGCTGCAGTAGTTGTATTGTAGGCTGTTGGATTTGATCTGCTTAAATCTCTTAATGCATCTTGTATATTGGTATCTAAGTGATCCATATTTGTTCCAATTAAGCTTTGCACATATGCTCTTAATTGATTTCTTGCTGTTCTATTTGTTGTATAGTTATTAAATCTAAATGTATTATTGTGCGAAATTAAATCTGAGAATCTCTTTAAATCTTTTTGGCTTATTTCCATCTCTTGTTTGCTTCCTGGTCCACCTCTTGCTGCATTCATCATTCCACGTGTTGTATCATATGCTTGAAGACCAACTTGTACTGCATTTGCTTTAGTATTAAGTCCCATCTCATACGAAGCACCTGCAATACCAGCTCCAATTGGAATGCTTTCTCTTACTGCTGTTCTTACTGCTTTTCCCATCTTTGATTCGCTTGCCGTTTTTGCAGCTGAAGCCACTCTACTACTCTTAATAGCTTTAACAGCTCCCATGCTTCCAACTTTTGAAGCAACATTTTTACCGAAATCTGTTTTAGCTACTGTACCAGCTGCAGCTCCAGCAATTGTTCCTGCTCTTTTTGCAACATCACCGATTGCTTTAACTGTAAATCCAGCTGCAACAGTATCTGCAAGACTTGATGCTTCTTTAAATCCAAATATTTTTTTAACAATTCCTTCTGCTGTCCACATAAACTTCATACATAAAATTGCTAGTATCATTTTTGCTAAGGATGCTTTTGTTCCTAATGTATCCATTACTGTTGAAATAAATACTAAATATATAATACAGTGAAATGGTTGAATCAATACGTTAAACATAAATTCTTTCATCCATGTATTTAATGCTTGTGCTTTAGCATCTTTTACTTTATCAATTGCATATGTAATTGTTATTAATGGTGAAATTATTATTAAAAATCCTATTGTTAACATACGTTTTATATATGTAACTAAAAATGCTGTTGTCATACCAATCAATGCAATGTATACAACAAATGCTGACCACGAATTAGTTGCTCTTATTGATGTTGCTGACATTATTACTAATTTATTTACAATTCCATCTCCTATTGTTGTTTTTGCAGGTCCTGCTAGCATTTCTACTAATGCATTATTGGCTTCAAGTGTAAATATTATTATATAGTTTAAAAGAAATAATATTACAAAACTTACAATCCAGTCTGTAAGCATTCTCTTATATTGTGCTTGTTCAGAGGCTACTGTCGATATTGCCATTCTAATTCCTATATATATTAAAACTGTCAATAATATTACAATAGCAAGTATTCTTAAAATATAATACCAAGTTGCTATATTAGTTCTAATTGTATTTACAACACTAGTTTCTTCACTAAAATTAAAGAAATCTATTTCTGTAATACCAACTCTATTGAAAAGTATATCATCTGGTGTTAAAAATCCTTCAATGCTACTTCCACCTATTTTGGCGATTTGGCCTATTAATCCTTGAACAGCCATACCAATTAATAAAAATACTAATTGTGGAATCTTACTTAATATACCAACTAATCCATCTACTCCTGTTCCAATTACAGATAATACTGTTGACGCTGGTCCACTTGTATCTAATTCTTCTTCATCTATTTCATTTACTACTGTAGTACTGCTTGTATTATCAGTAGCCAGAACCATTGATACTGGTGTGGCAAATAGTGAAGTAAAAAGATTAATTAATGTTACAAAAACTATGATACAACTCGCTAGTTTCTTAAATCTCCTTTTCATTTCCTTGCTCCTTTATATTATTTCAATTTTTTAACTGGCATGTATTCTGACATTGAATGAATTGATGACATGCTTCTCATCTTGAATATGTTCTTTACAATTTTCTCTGCTCTTGATAAAGTCATAAAGAAAATAACTGCTAAGAGTGGTGCTACTTTGAAAATCTCATTTGCTGCAACTATAAATACTAGATATATTCCTGCATGTAGTGGCTGAATAAATGCATTTACCATATATTCTTCTAGCCAGTTGTTATATGCACCAGCTCTTCCGCCTTTTCCTGCTATTGGTGTTTTAGTTGCTGAATATGTAATTGTTATTAATGGTGATATTACTATTAAAAATCCCATTCCTAATAACCTAAATAAATACATCAAGAAAAATTTAACTTGATAGAATGTTATTAAAATATACATAAGTATTACAGCTACATATGACCATCCATTAACTATATTTACTATATTCATCGTTTGAGAAATTATTGATTTTTCAAATCCTGTTCCTGTTTTTAAAGCAAAGAACATTGAAACTAATGCTTCTGATATTGTGTTTATACATATTATTATATATGGAGTTACAAATATTAACACCATACTTACTAACCAATCTTTAAGCATACTTTTGTATTTGGCCATCTCTGAGGCAACTGTTGATAATGCCATACGTATTCCTAAGTATATAAGCATTGCTAATTGAAGTACTAATGCTAAAACTCTCATTAAATAATAAAATGTTGCAACAGAAGTTTTTATTGCTTTATTTACTTCATTATTATTTTTCTCTATATCAAAAAAGTCTGTGTCAAACAAATCAATTTGATTAAATACTGTATCTTCAATTGTATACCAATTTATTGAATAACCTCCTGGTATATTAATTGATGAATATAAATCATTACTCCATGCTGTTACTGTATCTCCTTTAATCAAAAGTTGTTCTGTTCCTCTTGAGGCTAGTGTTAATAATCCTGAAATAACACCAACTCTCATTGCAATTAATGAACCTATTCCTGATGCTAATGATGATAAAAGTGAAATTGTGTTTCCAATTTTTTTAGTCCTTGTTCCATTTTCTGTTGTTATATCAGCTTTTCCATCTTGTATCATCTTATTCCACGAGCTTTCACCATAGTTCTTCTGAATCGTTTCAAAATCCTCAGTGTTTACTTCCAATTTTTCCTCTTTGGCATATATGAAATTAGGTATTAAAGTATTTGCTAATAATACTACTATTATCAGCCATACTAGCTTTGTTCTCATGAATTCTCCTTTTCTTGCTATCTATTTTCCGCTCTTATTGCTGCTAATTTGTTCATATTTGTTTCTATAAATTCAAATTCTTTCTTTGTAGGTTGAATTGCTATAATTGCTGTATCTTCGCCTACTTTTAATAAACCTTCTCCTCTTTGGCATGTTGTCAAGAAATACGCTTCACCGTCACTTAGTTTGAATACTTCTTTGATGTATTGTATTTCTGATTTATCTTGTGCTAAGAATAGCTTTGTATCTGAAGATGTAAGAACTGCTTCAACTTCTTTTTTCTCATAGAAATCTT
>USQZ01000051.1 GCA_900556975.1 uncultured Clostridium sp.
CTTGATGAAAATGGATTTATATATACAGGTGTTGCTAAAATAGAAGGATATAAAGGTTCAGCTCCATTTTTAAAATGGATATTCAAAATGTTAACTCAAATATTGGACTATCTAATTGGAATATTAACATTAGGTGGAAGAATTGTTTGGGTAGGCTGGACAGCAATAATTGAAAGACTTGTAATGGACGGAATTGTAAATGCAGTAACAGGAATAACTAATAAGAGAGACGATAGTTGGGAAAAAGATCCAGATAAAATAGATGAAACAGATCAAGAAGTTCAACAAGAAGCAGAAGCAGAGAAACAAAATGCAGATAAACCACAAGCTACAGGAAGCAAAGATAATCCAAATGAATATATAAGCGAAGGAATGCAAGGAATATCAGATATAGGTGGAAAAGTACAATTAAAAACATCATCAGAAGCAAATGTAACTGTAGAAAATATTGTATATAATAAAATTCCTATATTAGATATTAACTTCTTCAATTTTGAATCTGCAGGTGGAGCAGTAGTAGATCAAGATGGAATTATATACATAATAAAAGAAAATGTTGCAATGTGGTACTATGTATTTAGAATTATGGCAATTGTTGCAATGTTAGCTGTTTTAATATATTTAGGAATAAAAATGACAATAACAACAGTAGCAGAAAAGAAAGCTGTTTACAAACAAATGATGTTAAGCTGGCTTGCAGGATTTATTTTAGTATTTGCAATAAATTATATTATGTATGGAATTATACATTTAAATGAACAATTTATAAGTTGGCTAATACCAAAGTATGAAGATGGAACAGAAATTTCATTATATGAAACTGTAAGAACTAAAGCATATGAATTAAAAGCAACTACAGGATTTGTTGGAATGATAATGTATATGGTTTTAGTGTATTATGCAATAAGATTTTTATTAATATATTTTAAGAGATATTTAACAGTAACAATTTTAGCACTGATATCACCATTTGTGGCAGTTGTATATGCTATAAAAAGAGTAACGTCAAATGGAGGAAGTGCAGCAATATTTACAAACTGGTTTAAAGATTTCTTATATACAGTAGTTATACAAGCAATACATGCATTAATTTATACAGTGTTTGTTGGAACAGCATTGAAGTTAACAGAAACTTCAATTGAAGGTATTTTTATAGCATTCATATTCCTAAGAGTTATGTTAAAAATGGACCCAATAGTAAGAAAAATATTTGGTTTGGAAGGAAAAAATGGTGGAAAAATAGTAGTAGCACCATTGGGAACACAATTAGCAGTCTTTAAAGAACTAAAAAAATCAAACAGCTTTAAAGGTGTGAAGAGAATAGCTGGTGGTATTGTTGGAAACGCTGTAGTTGTTCCAACAGCCAAAGCAGTAGGAGGCATATCACGTGCTGCAGACAAAATAAGAAGCGGTATTATTGATGAATTTAGAAGTACAGAGTATTATAGTGAAGAAAAAGTAAAAGAAAGAGAAAAGAAGAAAAAAGAAAGAAAACAAAAATGGAATGAAGTTTCAAAAAGCGTGGGAACAGGACTAGCTATAGGTGCTCATGGAATTACAGCTGCAGCAAAATTTGGTGCATCAATTCCACTTCTAATTGTAGAACCAGAATATGGAATTATAGTTTTTGATTCTGCTTGCACATCAGCTGATAAAGTTTCAGCTAAAATAAGAGGGGCTAAAAAAGGAAAATTATTACCTAAATCATACCCTAATACAAAGAGATTTAAGTTAAAAGGAATACAACCAAAGAGCAGAGCAGGTGCGAATAAACTAATGAAAAGATTATCTTTATTAGGAATTCCATTTGCAATAGCAGCTGGAGGAACAGCATATACAAGAGGTAAGAAACCAGGAACTGCCGGAAATGAAAGAAAAGAAATTGGACAAATAAAAATGAGCCAGTTAACAGAAGAGCAAAGAAGAAGATTAGCTGCAAAAATTGGAACAGCCAAAACATTAAGATATGCAAAACCTAGCATGACAATTGAAGAAGTTCTCGAAGAAGGAGACTTTGACAAAGCTGAAGCATATGCAGATTTACTAGTTGAAGCTAGAAAACAAGAGCAAGAATTAGAATTGCAATTTAGAGAATTGACAGGAAGAATGGATGATGATATTGCTGCGATGGAAAAAATTGATCCTAGATTTGCAAGTGCCATGAAAGATAAAAAGACAAAAGAGCTAGCTAATGCCGCATTAATATTAGCAAAACCATTATCAGAAAAAGATATTTATAGAGCGGTACAAAATTACAAATCAAAAGTGCCACAATTTAATGAAGCTGCAGAAAGAATAAGTTCTAGAGACGTAGAAGGAATTGCAAAAGAAATAAATGCTGTACTAAAACAAAAAGGTACAGACATGGAAATGAGCAAAGAGTTTATAGATAAAGTTCAACAACAGTTAACTGATAATCAAAGAAGGATGCAGGAAGAAAAAGAAAGAAGAGAACAACATGATGTTGCGGGACAAGATGTATCAGCAAAAGCAAAGGGAAAATCAATAACACCTCAACAAAAATCATTGAAAGAACAAATAAAAGATTTGTCAAGAGGAGATCCAAATAATCCATATGCAGCAGAAAACGCAAATGCACCAAAGCAAAATGGAGAAAAAGAAAATACCCCTGGAAGTGAGAGCGGAAGCAGTGTTGAGAGATTAGTAAAAAATATTAGAAATGCATCTAGGGGAACAGCAAGTAAGACAGCTACAGTTACTCCAAAAACAATGGACTTTGCAAAAAGAATAGAGGCATTAGATAGATTAAGTGAACAAGTCTCTAATATTACAGGTGAACAATTATATGATCTTGACGATGTATTTCGTAGATTAGAAGCTTTATAAAAGAATAAATTGGTAAATAACTCAAAACAGAATATATACAACTTCACGAATGATGTACTAAAATAAGCGTGAGGTGAAAAAAATGCCAGATTTTGTTATAAAGCAGAAAAAGAAAAAAGATTATGAACAATTTACATGTAGAATAGAAGCTGATGTACTAGAAAAAGTTAAAAGAACAGTGCTTGATTATAATTTGCCATCAGTAAATGAATTTATTAATGAATGTATAAAATACTCATTAGAAAATATGAAAATTATTGATGAAGACGAAGTAGAAGAATAAACCTTCTACTTTGTTTTTTTATAAAATATTAAATTATAGGGAAACTGATATTGAAAAAGTTTTTTCTATAATATATTATGATAGCATGGAGGAGAAATAATGAATAAAAACAAAAGAAAAATATTATCACTAATGATTACATTGATGATGATAATAATATTAAATACATCGGTAAAAGCAACAGAGACTAGAGTTATTCAAGCCCAAATAGATCATAATGGAGCAATAATAGAAATATCTTCTGATAAAAAGATAACTTCTATAAAAATGTATAAAAAAGATAGCAATGGTGTGTATACAAGATTTTATCAGTCAACGCAAGCAGGGTATACAGAAAAGAAATTTTTTATTTCAAAATATACTTTATCAGAAGAAGAAAAAACAGATATTAGAGTAGATATTACATATGATGGTGAGCCAAATGAAGTTAAGGAAATTGAAATTGATAAGGTTCCAGAGCAAGTTATAAAAGAACCAGCACCAAGTGAAACGCCAGCTAGTCCTACGGAGCCAAGTTCACCAACACAACCTAGCCAACCACAAACACCAGCTACGCCAAGCAATCCAACAACTGAAGTGGATGATGGAATAACAGCTATTTCTTTAAATAAAAATAGTTTAGATTTAAATATGCCATCTACTAAAACTGCAACTATAAAAGTAACTACAACACCGAATAAGGCTAATACAACACTAACATGGTCAACATCAGATAATAGAATTGCAAAGGTTGACAAAAATGGAAAAATAACAGCAGTATCACCAGGAAAATGTACTATAACAGTAAAAACTGCTAGCGGAAAAACAGCAAGTTGCAATGTAAATGTAAAATTTAGAGATAAAAATATAGCAAATGGAGCCAAAGTTTATTTTATTGACGTCAATTCAGCAGATTGTATATTGATTTGGAACGATGGAAAATATGGAATGATAGATACAGGAACTTCAGGAAATGTATCGTGTGTAAAAAAATATTTAAAAGATCTTGGAGTAAAAGAACTAGAATGGGTAATGATCACACATTATGATTCAGATCATATGGGAGGATATAGTTCAATTAGTTCGAGCTATAAAATTAAGCAAGTATATTTAAAAAAAGTACCTAAACATAATAGATATCAAGATGTAAAAAAAGTTGCTCAAAAAGCTGGAACACCAATAAAGTACGTTGGAAGTGATTGTAAAACAATGGGGCTAGGAAACATGAAGTTCAACTTGTACAACTTAACTGATACGTATGGAAAATATGGCATAAGGAGACAAAATATAAACAGTATCGTTGCAGTAGCAACTGTAAATAGTAAAAAAATAGCATTTATGGGAGACTTTACAAATGTTGGAAAAGGAATGTCATCTGCAGAAGAAAAAATTGCAACAGCAATTTGTGATAATTTAGCTAAAAAAATTGGAAAGGTCGATATTTATAAAATAGCGCATCATGGATACAATGGTAATAGGTCAACAGAAATAAATCAATATAAACCTAAGTATGCTATATTAACTAATAATCGTATTCCAAATAGTGATATTTATAAGAGAATAAAAAAATATACTGGAAGTAATTTTTATATGGATGGAACAGGAACAGTAATAATGACTATTTCAAATAATGGTGAAGTGAAGTTTAACAAACTTCCAGATGATACATAAAATAAAAATCGTTTACTAATGCTATAGTAAACGATTTTTTACGTAAATATGAAATATATATTTTTTATAACACAGAAAATAATAAATAAAAAGAGAAAATATTTCTATTTTCTCTTTTTCCTTTTGGAGGCGACACCCGGATTCGAACCGGGGATCAGAGTTTTGCAGACTCGTGCCTTACCACTTGGCTATATCGCCATATAATAAAATGGAGCGGGAAACGGGGCTCAAACCCGCGACCTTCGCGTTGGCAACGCGACGCTCTATCAACTGAGCTATTCCCGCAAAACAAAGCAAAACTATAATAACAAAAAAAATAGCAAAAGTCAATATCAAACATCAAAAATTAATGAACTTTATAAAAATTTTTATATTGATAAATGAAAAATTGCAAATAATCTAATGGCTGTTTTTTATTAATATATGCAGAAGAGTAAATATTAGTACTAAAAACTTTATTGTTTTCAATAAAAAAATCTATTGAACATAATTGCTCTCCTTGGTAAAGTGGAGCTTTCAATTGGTTATAAGAAAGTGAAAGAGAAACTGAATTTAGTTGCTCTTTTTTTATCGGATAATAAATAGGAAAGTTTTGCTCAAGCTTAGTGGATATAGTTCCGGAAAGCTTAGGAACATCAAGATAAGGTAAAACAGCAGTTAAATATTCAGTATATTTTTGATTTATTAAATCAGCTAAATTGATTGTTTCATAATTTTCAAAAGTGTAGTTAATTAATTTTATAGAATCAGTAGTTCTAATTTTTTTGGTATCAGCACCAAGGACAATTACAATAATATCAAGGTTGTTGTTTTTAGCAGATGAAACAAGACATCTCCCAGCTTGACTAGTATATCCAGTTTTAACACCATAAACAGTTGGAAGATATCCCAAAAGTTCATTAGTATTGTGAATAGATTTTGGAACACCATTTATAAAAACCTCATAATATTTTGTCCCCACTATTTGAAGAAAAAGTGGATTGTTTAAGGCATAATCAGTTAAAACTGCAAAATTTCTGACAGTTGTATAATGCTCAGGATTATCAAGCCCATGTGGAGTTACAAAATGAGTTGATGAAAGAGATAATTCTTGAGCCTTGGCATTCATTAAGTTCGCGAAATTTTCTACTGAGCCAGAACAATGTTCCGCAAGTGCAACAGCTGCATCATTTCCAGAACAAAGCATCAATCCATATAATAAATCTTGCACAGAAATAGTATCATTAGTAGACAAGCCAAGACGTGATCCACCAGTTGATGCAGATTTTTGAGAAATTGTAACCTGATCTTGAAGATTACAATTTTCTAAGATTAATGTGCATGTCATAATTTTTGTAGTAGATGCCATCGCACATTTTTCATCAATATTTTTTTCAAATAATATACATTTTGAATTTCTTTCGTAAACTATTGCTCTTCTTGAAAAAATTTCAAAATTTAAATCAGTTGTATCTGAATTAACTGGAATCGGAGCAATTTCTTCGTTTAAATCATCAGCATATGATAAAGTAGAAAAGCTGAAAAACACGATAATAACAGCAATTAAAAGCTTTAAAAGTTTCATTTTATACACTATCCTTAAAAAATTAAAAATTGGAAAAAATCCTTACCATAAAAATATGCCCTCAAACCATTAATATGACAAGAAAAATTAACAAAAATATAATATAAATGTAATAAAAGAGAAAATGACTGAAAACACTGAGATGCGCAGATTTGAGGGCAAAATGATAGATTGACAAAAATTCTATAAAAGATAAAATAAAATTATATAATAGAATAATTAGGATAATTATGTCTAAAAGTGATAGGAGAAGAGATATGAGAACTGGAATTTTAAAAAAAGCAATTGCAGTTATCTGTATCATGGCAATGATTCTGCCTATATCATCAGAAGTATTAGCCAAGATTACAGAAACGGCAAAAGACACGGAGCAGAAGTTTGGAATAACTTTATTACATCAAAGTAGCCTATTGAGTAATTCAAATTCGAAAGTAAGCTTTGCATATAAAATAGATAATAGAAACTTCTATAGAGTATATGCAGGGACAAACGATTTTGAAACTACAATAGTGTGCTTGAATAAAGATGGAAAGTTTCCACAAGAAGATGGTGCAAGTACAGGAACTTATAAAAGTTTAGGTACTGCAACAGCAGCAACATTAAAAGAAGCATATGCAAATATCGATGAAAACAAATCATCACAAATATTATGGCTTATAAGAAATGCTGTACTTCCTGAGGATTCATCAGAATTGAAAGATATAAAATTAAGTAAAATTTATAAATCTTTAATTGATTCAACAGCATCAACAGAAAATCCTGTTACACTAAGTCAGATCAAACAATACATAACAGAAGATGATTTAGTTTTCGCATATCAATGTGCAATCTGGCAAGCAACAAATTATTCAACAGTAAAAAATGCAGATAGTGCAGAGATACTAAGCAAAGTATATCAAGGAAACAGTACAGGAAATGATAGTGACTGGGATGGATTAGAAGGAAATGACAGATGGGGATATGGAGGAAGAAAAGGAACATATATAAAAGAAATGATAAGATTTTATATAAATAACTTTAGTACTTCAAATGATATAGTTCCTACATCAACAGCTACAACAGTAAAACCAAAGATAACAGCCCCAACAACTACAGAGTATGAGAAAAAGGGATCAAAAATATTTGTTGGACCATTTAAAATAGAATCATCAGATTCATCAAAGAAAACAAGCGATTATGCTGTAGATATTACATTCAAAGATGCAAGCGGAAAAGATTTATCAGTTAGTATGGGATCAACAGGATACTTATTAACAACAACAAACACAACAAGTACAACATTATTAAGCCAAACAAAAGAAAGCTTAGAAGGAAAAGAATTCTATTTTGCATTCCCACTAAATACAAAGGTTAGAGAAATAAATATTAACTTATCAGTTGGAAGCATAACAACATCATCAGAAGGAACAGTATGGGTAGCAAAAGATGGAAACAACATGCAACCATTACTAACAGTTAAAAGGACAGAAACACCAGGAGAAAGCGTAAAAGCAAATTATAAATTTAATGTAACAACAACTACAAATTATGATGTTGCATTAAGAAAATATATAGCAACAATATATAGAAATGGTAAAATAATTTACGATGGAGAAAAAAATAACGAAAGACAACCAGTTGTACATGCACCAACAGACACAAATCCTTTCAACCAACAAGAATATTATCATTCAAAGAATCCAATCCAAGTAGAAGTTGGAGATAGAGTAGTGTACGGAATAGTGCTTTATAATGAGGGAGAAGATAAAGTAAGAATAACACAAGTAATAGATCACTTACCCCCATCAGGATTAAAATTTGTAGATGGAAATGCCTTGCAAGATACAGGAGCAAAAAATGCGGAATGTACACAAGCAGGAAGCAATATTGTATATGAAAAAACAAATTCATATATATGCGAATTAACAAAAGGGTCAAAATCAACGGCAATACTTATGGAATTTGAAGTAACAGCAGATGCAAAAGGAAAAATAGTAACAAACATTGCAGAAATAACAGGAATGACAGACTCATCAGGAAATCCACTAGACAGCGACATAGATTCAGCACCAAACAATGCAAAGCTACCAACAACAGAAGATGAATGGCAAAATTACCAAGGTAATAGTAACAAATCAGATTTAACAGACAAAAATTATTATTATAAAGGATTCGAAGACGATGATGACTTCGAAAAAATAACAGTTCCAGCAGAAAAGAAAATAGATTTAGCATTAAGAAAATCAATTGAAACAGTAAATGGAGAAGCTAAAAACAGAGCAAAAACTCCAGATACATCACCATTAACAGACAATGATGAATCAACAACTACTTCTAATTTCACAGATATAAAAACACCAGTTGGAGTAAAAGTTGGAGATGTAGTTGTATATACAATAAGAGTATTCAACGAAGGAACAGCAGATGGATATGCAAGTCAAATTACTGACTACATTCCAGAAGGCTTAGGATTTATCGAAGGTTGCGATATAAACCAATCTTGGAAATTACCTACAGATGGAAACTTAACAACAGTAAAATTAAGCACAATAACAAATGGAACAAAAAATCTTTCAGTAGCAGATTTTAAAAATAATTCAACTATCCAATCACAAGACGACGTTAAAAATGTAAATATAATAAAAGGAAAAGTAGCAATAACAACAGATAAGCTAGCAACAGGAAAAGAAAACTTATTAAAAGCATTTGATAAAACAAATAAAAAATTAGATATTCACACAGTTCAAGTTGCATGTATTGTATTAGACGAAGCAACAGCAAGCAATTCTTTAAGAAACATAGCAGCAATTACAGAATACAAAGACGAAAATGAAACTGTAGTTAAAAAAGATATTGATTCAAACTCAGACAATGACTTAACAAACTTTGATGAGAAGAAACACGAAGATGATGAAGATTTTGAAAAACTAACATTACAAGAAACAGCATACGACTTAGCTTTGAAAAAATATGTATCAGCAGTAACAGATGCAGCAAATAATAAAAAGACAATATCAGATAGCCAAAAGAGAAACTTAAAAGTAACAAGCGTTGATGCATTAGAAAAAAGAAAAGATTCAACAGAAAAATTAGATGCAACATATTCATTTGGAGTTGACAAAGAACAAAATCCAGTAGATGTTAAAAAAGGTGATTATGTTACATATACATTAAGAATATATAATGAAGGTGCAACAGATGCAGTTGTTGGAGAAATATTTGATACAACACCAACAGGATTAGAATTTATCTCAAATAGTGCAATAAATACTAAATATGGTTGGAAAAAGAGAACTGCAACATCAACAAGCGGATGGACAACAAATGAAGGATTAGTTTCAGAATATTTTAAAGACACAGTTATACCAGCATTTGATGCAAGTAAAAAGAATGATACGCCAAGCTTTAATGAACAAACAGGAATCGGAATGGATATGGGTGTAAGTTATGTCGAATTAAAAATTGAATTCAAAGTAACAACAGATGAAGCAAAAGTAATAAAAAATATAGCAGAAATAACAAAAGACGATGGAGACGACAATGACTCAACTCCAGATAATAAAAATGAAAAAGAAGATGACGAAGATTTCGATGTAATCATCCCAAAGAAATTCGACTTATCATTACGTAAATTCATAACAAAAATAGATAACGCAGATGTTACAGATAGAGTTCCAAAAGTTAATACAACACCTTTAGACGACGGAACAGCGACAACAGCAAAATATGATCATACAAAAGAACCAAAGATAGTTGTAAAAGGACAAACAGTAATATATACATTAAGAGTTTACAATGAAGGAACAATAGATGGATATGCTTCAGAAATAACAGATGATTTACCAGAAGGAATTACATTCTTACCAAACAATGAAACCAATATAACCTACAGATGGAAGATGTATGATAAAGATGGAAAAGAAACAGACAAAGTAGCAGACGCAGTAAAAATCAAAACAGATTATGGAGCAAAAGAAAACGGAAAAGAAACAACAAAACCAGATGACTACACAAAAGAAAAATATCCATACTATAAATCAAATACAAACTTATTAGTTGCTTATGATAAATCAACAATGAAAGATGGACCAGACTACATAGATGTAAAAGTAGCATTTGAAGTAACACAAGACAGTGTAACAGATGGAAACAAAGTAATAATAAATACAGCAGAGATTTCAAAAAATACAGATAAAGATGGAAAAGATGTTGAGGATATAGACTCAACACCAGGAAACAACAAAGAAGATGAAGATGATATAGACAAAGAATATTTAGTATTAAAATACTTTGATTTATCATTATTAAAAT
>USQZ01000052.1 GCA_900556975.1 uncultured Clostridium sp.
AAATATGTAGTAGATATAAATGTTTTAGAAAATGGTCAAATAGTTAAAATTAATGATACTAAAATGAAAATAAGAATTGCATTACCAGAAGACTTAAAAGGATTTAACAAGTATGAAGTAGTATATATTTCAAATGATGAAATAAAAGAAACAATACCAGCGATAGTAGAAGATGGATATATAGTATTTGAAACATCACATTTAAGTCAATATGGAATTGTTGCAACAAATGTTGAAGAAAAAACAGAACAAACAAAGAATGAAACAAATAATCCTAAAACAGGTGATAATATAATTTTATATGTAGCAATAGCTGGAGTATCTTTAGCTGGATTAGCTACAATGATAGTGGTTAAAAAAAGAAGAAATAAATAGAATTGAATATGGTATTATAAACATAAAAAAACCCTTTATTTTTAAGTAAATAAAGGATTTTTTATGTTTAGTGTTTAAATGTAACGGATAATTTGATATAATACATAAGATTAATAATGAGATTGGGAAGTATTGGAGGAGTTATGTTTAAGATTCATTCAGAATATAAACCTACTGGGGATCAGCCTCAGGCAATTGAATATTTAAGTAAGGGAATTGAAGAAGGAAAAAAGTTTCAAACACTTTTGGGTGTTACTGGTTCTGGTAAGACCTTTACAATGGCTAATATAATTGAGAAGACTCAACGTCCAACTTTAGTTTTGGCTCATAATAAGACTTTGGCTGGACAGTTGTATAGTGAGTTTAAGGAATTTTTTCCTGAAAATAGAGTAGAGTATTTTGTATCCTATTACGATTATTACCAACCAGAAGCTTATATTGCATCTTCTGATACATATATAGAAAAAGATGCTTCTATTAATGACGAGATTGATAAGTTGAGACACTCAGCTACTGCATCTTTGTTTGAAGCAAGAGATGTTATTGTTGTTGCTTCTGTTTCTTGTATTTATGGTTTGGGTGATCCGATTGATTACGAGAATATGATTGTTTCTTTGAGACCGGGTATGCAGATTGAAAGAAATGAAGTAATGAAAAAGCTTGTTAATATGCAGTATTCAAGAAATGAAATGGATTTTAAGAGAGGTACTTTTAGGGCTAAGGGCGATATTTTAGAGATTTATCCTTCTAACCAAGAAGAGTCTGCAATTCGTGTTGAGTTCTGGGGTGATGAGATTGAGAAGATTAGCGAGATTAATCCGCTTACTGGCAAGACGATTGGTGTTAGGGAACATGTTATGATTGTTCCAAATTCTCATTATGTTACTAGTAAGGATAAACTTGAAAGAGCTCTTGGAACGATTGAACAGGAAATGGAAGAGAGAGTTCAATGGTTTAAAGATCATAAAAAATTAATTGAGGCACAGAGAATTGAAGAGAGAACTAATTTCGATATTGAGATGCTTAAGGAAACTGGCTTCTGCCAAGGAATTGAGAATTATTCAAGACATATAAGCGGTAGAGCTGCTGGTAGTCCTCCGTTTACATTGTTTGATTATTTTCCTGATGATTTTTTACTTTTGATTGATGAATCACATGCAACAATTCCACAGGTTAGGGCTATGTATAATGGCGATAGGGCTAGAAAGGATTCGCTTGTCAATTATGGCTTTAGATTGCCTTCTGCTTATGACAATAGACCTTTGAAGTTTGAGGAGTTTGAAGAGAGAATTAATCAATGCGTGTTTGTTAGTGCGACGCCTTCTGATTATGAGAAAGAACATTCTGGAAGTAATGTTGTTGAGCAGATTATTCGTCCTACTGGGCTTTTGGATCCTAAGATAGAAGTTAAGCCAGTTGAGAATCAGATTGATGATTTGATTACTCAAATTAATGAGAGAGTTGAGAGACAGGAGAGAGTTCTTGTTACTACTTTGACGAAGAAGATGGCTGAGGATTTAACTGCTTATTTAAGAAATATTGGTATTCGTGTTCGTTATATGCATTCTGAGATTAAGGCTTTGGAAAGAATGGAGATTATCAGAGATTTGCGTATAGGTGAGTTTGATGTTTTAGTTGGTATTAACTTACTTAGAGAAGGTTTGGATATTCCAGAGGTTTCTTTGGTTGCTATTTTAGATGCAGATAAGGAAGGATTTTTACGTTCAGAACGATCTCTTATCCAGACGATTGGTCGTGCTGCTAGAAATACTGAAGGTAAGGTTATTATGTATGCTGATGAACTTACTGAGTCAATGGAAAAGGCAATTTCAGAGACTAATAGAAGACGTAAAATTCAAGAAGAATATAATAAGGAGCATGGAATTATTCCAAAAACTATTAAGAAGTCTGTAAGGGATATAATTAAGGCAACTATTGTTGAAGATATTTCAACTGAATATCAAATTGATAAGAATGAAACACCTGAAGATATTATTAATAGACTTACTGATGAAATGCTTAAATGTGCACAGGCTATGGAATTTGAGAAGGCTGCGGAGTTGCGTGATAAGATTAAGGAATTAGAGAAGTTTATTGAGAATAAATAAAACTAGAATTCTTAAAGTAAAATTAGTACTATAACAATGTGCTGATTTAAAATGTTATAGTGGATTTAAATTGTTTTATATGCGTTTTTACTTGATTAAATAATTATTTGCTGTCTAAGTAGATATAATTAAAATTATAATTATCCACCAGTATAACTTGGGGGTATCATTAAAGTTATGAAAAAACTCATCAATATTTTTTGATGAGTTTTTTCATAGATTTGTGGAAAAATGGTTTGGTTAACGGATTGCCGGATACTGTTTAATTATTTTTGATTTGTTGCTGCAATGAGCCACATTCTATTGGCTTCTGTGAGCTCGATGTTGTATTTCGATATTTTTTCACGAAATACTTTTACGCACAGCTTGTTGTCAATTTCACTATATGTTTTTAAAAGTGTTTCCCAACTATTTACTGTTTCTGGTAAGCTGCTAACAACTGTCATAACAGTTTCTTGAAGCAGTTCCTTCAGGTCCATTTCTGGATTGGTGGTATGACAACCGTTTTTCCAGCTAATCAGATAGTGACCTTCGCCTTTCCGAACATTTTTGATTTTGGTTTCAGTAAGGACGAAACCTTCTTTGCGTAGTTTTTTGGCTGTTTTGTTCCAAACGTATAATGGAATTTCATAAACGCCATTTTGCGCTGCGTATTCGATTCTTTCTATAATACTTGTATTCTTCATATAAAATACCTCCTATATAGAAACAACCATTTCTCCACAGTTCCTGTTAAGACACAAATTGCGAGTGTCCTTTATTCAAAAGCGGAACTTTTAAAAGTATATCACATTAAGGTTTAAAAGTAAATACTTATGTAAACATAAAAAAGTGATGACATTTTATAATAAGTATGATAAAATATTTAACTGTGTAGAAATTATTTTGGAGGGGTTAGAATGAATGATTCTATTGTTATAAAGGGAGCAAAAGTACACAATTTAAAAAATATTAATTTAGAGATACCAAGAGATAAATTAGTTGTTATTACTGGACTTTCAGGTTCTGGTAAATCATCTCTTGCTTTTGATACATTATATGCTGAGGGGCAAAGAAGATATGTTGAGAGTTTATCTTCTTATGCAAGACAATTTTTAGGATTAATGGAAAAGCCTGATGTTGAGAGCATTGAGGGGTTATCACCAGCTATTTCTATAGATCAAAAAACAACGTCTAAAAATCCTCGTTCTACAGTTGGAACAGTTACTGAGATTTATGATTTTATACGTTTGTTATATGCTAGAATTGGTGTTCCATATTGTCCTAAGTGTGGTAAGAAAATTGAGAAACAGTCAATAGACCAGATTGTTGATAATATTTTGGAATTGCCTGAAGGAACTAGAATTCAGGTTCTAGCACCTGTTGTAAGGGGCAAAAAAGGTGAATATGTTAAGTTATTAGATGATTTCCAAAAAGATGGTTTTGTTAGAGCTAGAGTTGATGGAACTATGTATGAATTATCTGATGATATTGAGATTGATAGAAAGAAAAAACATAATATTGATATTATTGTTGATAGATTAGTTATAAAAGAAGATATTAGAAATCGTTTAACTGAATCTGTTGAAACTGCTTTAAAATATGCAAATAACTTAGTTACTATTGATGCTATTGGAAAGGGAGAAAGAATTTATAGTCAAAATTATGCTTGTCCTGATTGCGGAATAAGTTTTGAAGAGTTGTCTCCTAGAATGTTCTCTTTTAATAATCCTCAAGGTGCTTGTCCTGAATGTACAGGTATTGGATATTTAATGAGAATGGATGAGGATTTAATTATTCCTGATAAAAGCAAAACTTTGTATGATGGTGTTAAAGCTTTTGGTTCAAGTACAATGAAAAAGGGCGAAACTATGGCTAAAATGTATTTTGAATCTATTGCAAGACATTATGGAGTTGATATTAAAAAGCCTATTAAAAAGCTTCCTAGAGATTTCTTAGATAAAATTTTATATGGTACAGGAAGTGAGGTTATTGATTTTGAGTTTGCATCTGCAAGTGGTGTTCGTAAGTTTAGTTGTCCATTTGAAGGTGTTATTCCTACTCTTGATAGAAGATATAGAGAGACTAAATCACAAGGTATGAGAGATTTCTATGAACTTTATATGAGTGAAAAGCCTTGTAGCACTTGTCATGGAGCTAGATTAAAGGAAGAGGTATTGGCTGTAAAGGTTGGAGATAAAAATATTAATGAGCTTACAGATATGCCAATTAATGAGATTAAGAAATATTTAGATAATTTGGAATTAAGCAAAAAAGATAAGATGATTGCAGATCAAATTTTTAAGGAGCTTAATAAAAGATTGCAATTTTTGATGGATGTTGGTTTGTCTTATTTAACTTTATCTCGTTCTGCTGGAACTTTGTCAGGTGGTGAAGCTCAGAGAATTCGTCTTGCAACACAAATTGGTTCAGGATTGACAGGTGTTTTATATATTCTTGATGAGCCAAGTATAGGTCTTCATCAGAGAGATAATGATAGATTATTGGCTACTTTGAGAAAACTAAGAGATTTAGGAAATACTTTAATTGTTGTTGAACATGATGAAGATACAATGTATGCAGCTGACCAAATTATTGATATAGGACCTGGAGCTGGTGTTCATGGAGGAAATGTTGTGGCACAAGGTACAGCTGATGAAATTAAATTAATTCCTGGTTCTATTACTGGACAATATTTGAGTGGAAAGAAAAAGATTCTTGTTCCTAAAAAGAGAAGAAAATCAAATGGAAAGAGTATTGAAATTGTTGGAGCAACAGAACACAATTTAAAGAATGTAAATGTTAAATTTCCACTTGGAGTATTTAACTGCGTTACAGGTGTTTCAGGTTCTGGTAAGAGTACTTTGGTTAATGAAGTTTTATATAATTATTTAGCAAGAGAATTGTATGGTTCAAATGTTAAACCAGGAAAATGTGAGAAAATAAAAGGTGTTGAGAATATTGATAAAATTATTAATATTGATCAATCTCCTATTGGAAGAACTCCACGTTCTAATCCAGCTACTTATACTGGTGTGTTTGACACTATTAGAGATATTTTTGCTAATACAAATGAAGCTAAGATGCGTGGATACCAAAAGGGAAGATTTAGTTTTAATGTTTCTGGTGGAAGATGTGAGGCTTGCCAAGGTGATGGAATAATTAAAATTGAAATGAATTTCTTACCTGATATTTATGTACCTTGTGAAGTTTGTCATGGAAGAAGATATAATAGAGAAACTTTAGAGGTTAAATATAAAGGAAAGAGCATTTCAGATGTTTTGGATATGACTGTTGAGGAAGCTTTAGAATTCTTTTCAAATATTCCTAAGATAAAAACAAAAATGCAAACATTATTTGATGTTGGTTTAGGATATATTAAACTTGGACAACCTTCTACAACGTTGTCAGGTGGTGAAGCACAAAGGGTTAAGCTTGCAACTGAACTTTCAAAACGTGCTACTGGTAAGACTTTATATATTTTGGATGAGCCAACTACAGGTCTTCATATTGATGATGTTCATAGATTGGTTGATATTTTACAAAGGCTTGTTGATACAGGAAATACTATTATTGTTATTGAACATAATTTGGATTTGATTAAAACAGCTGATCATATTATTGATTTAGGACCAGAAGGCGGAGAAGCAGGAGGAAGAATTATTGCTGTTGGTACACCGGAGCAAATTGCTAGAAATCCTGAATCACAAACAGGAATTTTCTTGAAAAAGTATTTAGATTAAAAATGATATATAACTGTGTTCAAAATGTAAACGAATTGTAACTAAAAATTTTGTATTTAGTGATATACTAATTTTGAAGTATTAGACGAGGTACAAAAGAATGAAGTTATTTGAAAAAATAAAGAGTATATTTTTTAAGAATAAAGTTAAAGCATTGCCTGAAGCTTCAATTGAAACAGAGAAGGTAGTATTGTTAGCAGTAAAAGAAAGAGATCCAGAGAAAGTGTTGGATATTTTGAGAACATATTGCTTTGAAATGAATTCAAATTCAATTGTTCACATAATTGCTCATTTACCTATGAAAAGAAGAGTTGAGGGTATTGAAATTGCACAAAAATATATTACACCATATGATTTATCTGATTTAGCTTTAAGAAAGCTTGATTATAATGGGAAAATTTGTGTACTTGAGAAATTCCAAAACAGATTGGATTTGGAGGATATGTATCAGTTATTTAATAATATTCCACCAGATCAAAGAGTTAGAGCTTTGAAAAAATGTGTTGATAGATTTGATTCATTTGCACTTTCAGAAATTATAAAAAAGTATATGCCTTTATATGATAGACTTGATTGCTTGAATTTATATCATACTAGATTAGATGGTTCATCAAAAGCAAATATTATAAAAGAATTGGATGCAGATAGAAAATTTACAGCGCTTAGTAAATATCAAAAAGAACTTAATAAAACTGATTTATATGATATTGTTTGTTCAACTGAAACAGATAGAATTCCTGATGTATTGAATGTTGTTTATAATAGTTTAACTAGTAAACAGATTTCGGATATTATTCAGTATTATGTCCCTGAAAAAAGGAAGTTGGAGACATTATATAAATGTTGTTATAGATTAGACTCTTCTACAATTTCTGATTTGATTAAGTATACTGTTCCAGAGAATCAAAAAGAAGAAGCATTGATATCATTGCAAAATAGAATAAAGAGTAATAACATAGGTGAGATTTTACAATTTTGTGTGAAATCAGCTAATGCTTTGAAAAAGGTTCAACATAATTTGGATTCAGAAGATGTAGAGTATTTTGAAAATACAATAGGTAAAGGTGGGAATTAGAACAAAAACGGACATTTTTATATTTACATTTGTTATAACTTTTAAATTCTATGTTTTTGTTTGTGTGAGAAATTTGCAAAGCAAGTTTTTGTGCATAATTATTAAAAAAGGCGGATTGTGTATCCGCCTTAAAAATTTCTATATAAAGTAAATTATTTTTCTTCATTTGTATTTGATGAAGAATTCTTTTTTTGTTTGTTCTTTTTTTCTTTACTCATTTAAAACACCTCCGGTAAATTAAGTAATTATTTAAAGTTTATGTATTTATTTTTTCAAAATTTCGTAAAAATATTCATATTTATAAAAAAATGTAGTATAATATGTTTGTTAAATTTTGTGTAATAGAAGATTTGTAGAAAATTCTTATTAGAAGTATGACATAGAAATTTGTAAAGCAAATTTTACACATGTGAATAAAGCCATGAATTTTAAAAATTTATAATAAATGCAAATGATATTAATGTCCGCTTTTGTTTTTGCGGGATGAAAGGAAGAAGGTATGGATAAAAATTTAGTTATTGGCATTGAAGGACTTGTGGGAACGGGAAAAACTTCAATTTGCCATGAATTATTAAAATATATTCCTAATGCAATTGTTTTACATGCTGGAAATATCTATAGAGCAATTACATATCAGATTATTAAAGAAGAAATTCCGTTTGAAAAGTTATATTCAATTGATTTGAAAGATTTATTTAAAGAATTTGAAATTTCTATTGGAATTGAAAATCGAGAAAGCGTTGTGTATGCTCATGGAAAAAGGATTGAAGAGAAAGATTTACAATCTTTAGAAAACTCGATGGCTGTTTCGAAAATTTCGAATATTGCTAATAATGAAAACGCTTATAAGATTGTAAGAGAATATATAGATGGCTATAAAAAGAGTCATACTGTAATTTTTTCTGGAAGGGATACAATGCAAATTTATCCGGATTTAGATTACCATATTTTTATTACTGCTGATATTAATAAGAGAGTTGAATGGAAAGCAAAACAATATGGTGAAGACGTTAGTAGGAAAGAGTTAAAAGATAATATTTTGAAAAGAGATGAACTTCAAGAGAAATCAGGATATTATCAAATATATGATAATACAATTGTTGTTGATGTTTCTGAATCGAAAAGTATAGAAGAGTCAACAAAAATGGTGGCAGAGAATATTATAGAATTGAATTATATTTTACAATAAGAGGAGATATTATTTATGAATTTTGTAAATGAGAAATTAGATGAATTTAATACATATTTAAAAGGAAGAAAAGTTGCAATTATTGGTTTAGGAGTTAGCAATGTACCTTTAATTGATTACTTAAGAAAGTATAAGGCTAATGTTACAGTTTTTGATAATAGAACAATTGATAATATTGATAAATCTATTATGGATAAAGTTGTAGAGTATGGAATGGAGTTTTCTTTAGGAAAAGATAGTTTATCTAAATTGAAAGGATTTGATTTGATTTTCCGTTCACCAAGTTGTTTACCTAATAAGCCTGAATTAGTTGCAGAATCTGAGAGAGGAGCTTTGGTAACTACTGAAATTGAAATGTGTATTGAGTTATGCCCTTGTAAAGTAATTGGTGTTACAGGCAGTGATGGAAAAACTACTACTACAACATTGATATCCGAGATTTTAAAAGAGGCTGGATATAATGTGTTTTTAGGCGGAAACATTGGAACGCCTTTATTCACAAGAGTTAATGAAATGAATCCTGATGATATTGTTGTATTGGAAATGAGTAGTTTTCAACTGATGAATATGACTGTAAGCCCTGATATAGCTGTTGTTACAAATGTTACACCAAATCATTTAGATTATCATACAGATTTAGAAGAATATATTGATGCTAAAAAATCTATTTTTAAATATCAAAATGAAGATGGAATATTAGTATTGAATTATGATAATTTGGTTACTCGTGAATTTGCAAAGGAAGCAAAAGGAAAAGTTATTTTCTTTAGTGATCAAGAAAGACTAGATAATGGGTATATAGTAGATGATGGAACTATTAAATTCTGTGAGAATAAATTAAGAAAGCATATTCTAAATGTTAGAGATGTTGCTTTGATAGGAAAGCATAATTATCAAAATATTTGTGCTGCATTGGCTGCAACAGATACTCTTGTTAAAGAGGAAGATGCTAGGAGAATTGTTACTAATTTTACTGGTGTCGCTCACAGATTAGAGCTCGTAAAAATTAGTTCAAATGATGTTAGATGGTATAATGATTCAGCTAGTTCATCACCTACAAGAACAATTTCAGGAATAAAAGCTTTTTATAAAAAGGTAATTTTGATAGCAGGCGGATATGATAAGAATTTGGATTATACGCCAATTGCTAAGCCAATTGTAGAAGGCGTTAAAACTTTAATTCTTATGGGAAATACTAAAAAGAAGATATATGATGCTGTTACAAAGGAACTTGCAAATCAGCATAAAGAACTAGATATATATGAAGCATTTTCATTAAAAGAAGCTATTGAGGTTGCAAATGAAGTTGCTGTTCAAGGAGATATTGTATTATTTTCTCCTGCAAGTGCAAGTTTTGATATGTTTAAAAATGCTTATGACAGAGGGGATAAGTTCAAGGCAGCAGTACGCGAGATGGTTGATTAATTTAGAAAAAAGTGGTATAATAGATGCACTTGCTTGTAGAAGAAACACAATCTGGTCTAATGACCTGTTCATCTTATAGATAATAACAATATGGAGGTGTGTGTTTTATGCAGGAAAGAAAACGGAACTTGAAAGTTTGGAAGGTTGTTTTAGCAATTGCGGTATTTGTAGGTTTTATATTCTACGAAATACAAGTCTACCAGGTAGGCTATGAAACTCGTATTGGCCTGATTGCTGCACTTCTGGTTGGTTTTTTGACATATGGATATTTAGCTTTTTCGCTCTTGGTAGGTCCATATGTAGCCATAACGACAATCGAGGAAAACGATGCTAAGGTTGCAGTTATTTTGATAGTGGTGATATTATTCATGGCATCGTTGATGTTGCTGATTTTCTGGGGAGTAATCCTGAAATCGGCGGAACTGATTATCACAGGTGCTGTCGTTGGAGTAGTAGTTGCTGCTATTGTGTTTTTAGTTTTTAAAAAGTGATCCGTTTTAAAAAACTCATCGTCAGTTTTGATGATGAGTTTTTTCTATTAATTTGTAATCTGAAGGAAAATACATATAAAATTTTTGAATCACCGCGCAGGGACCAAACGAACGAAGTGAGTTCGATT
>USQZ01000053.1 GCA_900556975.1 uncultured Clostridium sp.
CCGAAGAATGCGACAGCAAGGTGTGAGAAAATTAATATGTATTTTTCTTTTTGCTTCTGAAATAAAAAATATATTCAAATTTAGTGACGCGCAGTTTGGAATTTTTTACTCAGGCCTACTAAACGCAGTTTAGTAGGCGGTAAAATCTTCCCAGCAAGGAACTAAAATTTGAATATAATTTTTTATATCTAATAAATTAAGTGAAAATTACTTATTAATATTTGTCCCTTTCCCCAGCAACTCAAACTCTTTACACTTAATACGATACTCCATCTGCTGAGTCATAAACCTATAATACCAATACCCCTGCTCATATTGAGAAGCAGGATTAAAAGTATCCTGAAAATCATCCATCACACATACCTCCGAATAATAATTTTTATAAAATATATTCAACACAAATAAAAAATATGATAGAATAACCAATGTTAAAAAGGAGGTTAATATTATGAAAAGAGAAAAAATTGAAGAAAAGTATAAGTGGGACTTAACACTAGCATACAAAACCACTGAAGATTTTATGAAAGATTTTAATTATGTAAAAGAAGAACTTCCAAACGTAGAAAAATATAAAGAAAAATTTTTAGAAACAAGCGATACATTCATCGAATTTATGGAACTAATAGAAAAAATAGATAGAAGAATAGACAAAATGTACTCATATGCTTCAGAATCAGTAGATGTTGAGCCAAACAATCCAGAAGTACAAGACTTAAACTCAAAAATTAAAGGACTAGAAGAAGCATACAGAAATGAAACGGTATTCATAGACTTAGAAATATTAAAAAATGAAGATAAAGCAAGAAAAATATTAGAAAACGAAAGATGTAAAAAATACACAAATATGATAAACAAAATACTAAGAATGAAACCACACATTTTAAGCGATGAAACAGAAGAAGTGTTAGCACAAGCAAGCGGAGTTTTAGGAACATCATATGGAACATATAAACAAATAAAACCAGAATTCGAACCTGTAATAATAGATGGAAAAGAATATTTCTTAAATGAAGGAACAGTAAGAAACTTCTACAGAAATCCAGATGAAAGTGTTAGAAAACAAGCATATGAAAAACTAAATATAGAATACAAAAAATTAGCAAACCTATATGCATCAACACTAGAAGGAACAATGAAAAAAGATGTATTCTATAGTAAAGTAAGAAAATTCAAAAGTCCATTAGAAGCTAGCACATTTGGAGACGAAGTTACAGAAGAACTATTTTATAAAGTATTAGATGCAGCTAATAACAAATACCATAAATATTATATAGAATATTTAGATGTATTTAAAAAGATAATGAACAAAGACATTCTACAAGTTTATGATTTAAGATATCCAATAGTAAAAGAACCAGATAAAAAATATTCAGTAGAAGACGCATTTGAACTAATTTTTGAAGCAACTAAAAATTTAGGAGAAGAATATAGAAAAATTATTGAAAAAGCAAAATTAGAAAGATGGATTGATTACATGCCACATGAAGGAAAAAGATCAGGAGCATACTCAAGCAATGGCTGTTATGACAGTAGACCATTTATTTTAATGAGTTTTACAAATGACGTAGAATCAGTATTTACATTAATCCACGAATTAGGACATTCAGCACATTCATATTTATCAAACCATTATCAAGACTATATAAACAGTAACTATAGAATATTTGTAGCAGAAGTTGCATCAACAGTAAATGAAAACTTATTAATGAACCTATTAATAAAAACAGCTAAAACACCTGAAGAAAAGAAATATTTACTATACAAAAAATTAGATGAATTTATAGGCTGTTGCTATACACAACCATTCTTTGCAAACTTTGAAAATATATTACATCAAAAAGTTGCAAACAATGAAGGACTATCAAGCCAAACAATAACAGACATATATCAGAAAGTAACAGAAGATGAATATGAAGGAAGAGTTCAAATTCACGAATTAACGAAATACAGATGCTTTGCAATACCACATTTTTATTACAATTACTATGTATATAAATATACAATTGGAATGTGCGTTGCATCAGTAATTGCAGGAAGAGTTTCAAACGGAGATAAAACACAAATAGAAAATTATTTGAAATTCTTAAAATCAGGATCAACTAAGAGCCCGGTCGAAGCATTAACAATGGCAGGAGTTAATCCATTAGATGAAAATCTTTATAAAGAAGCATTTGAAAACTTCAAAAAAGATTTAGATGAATTTAAAAAAGTAATGGAAATATAAGTAAACATAAAACTTGAAAACACTCGATAAATGTAGTATAATACTTAATGCATTAAAGATAGGAGGCACTAAAAAACAACAGTTTACACTAAAACTATTGATTAGGAGGAATGCCAAATGAAAGAATTCAGAAAGGGGTTCAAACGGCTTGTAGACAAACTGTACACCCAAAAAACAGCATACCGTATGAAAGGAAAAACTCCTGAAGAAGCACAAAAAGAATGGAAGAGAATCTTGGGGGAATACAAAAACGAATGCTTAAGCTGGAAAAACAAATGCTATGACATGTTCGTAACAGACTGGATTTATCCACTTAAGAAAGACATTAAAGTTTCTGATCACCCCGTAGAGATTTGCTTCCTGATAAAAGTCATGAACACAATCGATCCGAAGCGGTTGATTAAAGATGAAGTAATATTTCATGACATGCACCAGATGGCTAAAGTACTGAGAGAAGTGGGAAACGAAAACGCAGTGGAACTTGCCGAGTACTTAGAAATGTATATTAGTGTAGAAGAAATGACAGAGGAGGACTTTATACAGATATTTAGCTTATGAATTTTTTCAGAGTAAGTGCCAAAAAGAAAAAAGAAACAGATAATCGAAAAACAATCTGTTTCTTTTTTCTTATATAATAAAAATCTTAATTAGCATGTCTTCTTATAAAAAATCCAGCAACCATAATAATTACAACTAAAACAATAATACCAATTGAAACATTTAATATAGGTGATATACGCTTTTTAGAAATACTTACGGCATCATCAGTAGACGGAGAATTTGAAACACTTTGTGAATTTTGTACAACACTATCAGCATTTATTGTGAACTTAGCATATTTCATATTACGACTAACCAATATTGAATCGATAGTAGCAGTTGGTAAAGAATCAATATCAACATTTACACTAACACCTTCGAATTCAGCATTACCAACAGAAAGTCCAGAATAATTTTGCCTAAAATATGAAACTACCTTTGAAGCTGTATCCTCATCGTTACTTAATGAAAATAAATAAGAAACAGCATTAAGAACAGATTCATAAGCATTATCATAAAATTCTGTAGGTTGACCAATATATAAAACAATATTTCCATACTGGTCAATTGACTTTAATAAAATTAAGTTATCATTTTTTACAATACAATCTTCTTGTGAATCAAAAGACACTTTATTAAAATTAGATTGTGTAAGTGTTAAAGTTCCAAGCGTAGGTGAAAGCTTAGTAATAGCACTAACTTGGAACTCAGTCAAAGTCGTAGCACCACCATCATTTGAAATATAATTTTTAGCTACACCATTACTTTTAACAGTAGAATAACAAAAAGTATCATTCAACATAGGAAAAATAAAACTTCCTTCTTCATTTCCTTCAAGAGTAGAAATTGCATCTACAAAAAGAGCACTAAGAATATCTTTTTCAGTATCATTTGTAATTGGATAAGTAGTAGAAAAAGTACCAGAAGACTTATTATAACTGTAGGTGATAGATTCGGAATTGTTATAAGTTAAAACCAAAGAATCATCAACTTTAGTAGCTTTAACTGAAACTCCAATACTAGATAAAGCTGAAGTATAATAACACTTATTAAATCTATCAGCAATTTTTGAAAAATCTAAATTAACTTCATCAGTATCAGCATTAGAAATCGGAACTAATACTGCTAAAAAAATAACAATTAAAAACAATATTTTTTTTAATTTCATATATAAATTACCTCCAAAACAGAATTTTTTGCGAAAAAATCATGTTATTGCTCATATGCGAAAGCTTAAAAAACTTCCTATAATATAAAAATAATACAAATAAAAATAAAAAAATTCAAGGAAAAACAAGACTAATTCAAAAAAATATTATATAATATCTACCATAAAGGATAGGTGATAAAGATGAATATATACAAACCAATAATAGGAACACTTGAAGAAATAGCTAATATACACTCATCAATTGATCTATATAAACAAGAAGGAATAACAATAGAAAATAAATTAATATCAAAATTAGAAGAAATAGATTTTAATGCAGAAGATGTAGAATTCGAAAAATGTATATTTAAAGATTGCAAAATAACAGGAGCATTTGAAAAAGCAGTTTTTCATGATGTAATATTTGAAAATTGCGACTTCTCAAATTGCTTGTTTAGAGAAGGAAGCTTTATACGTGTAGAAATTAGAAACAGCAAATTTGTAGGATGTGATTTCTCAGATTCGAGAGTATATCACCTAATGAGTAGAGAAACTATTTTCAGATATGCTAACTTTTCATCAGCAAGCTTAGAAGAAGTACTATTTGAAAAATGTGATTTGTCAAATAGTAGTTTTACAGAATGTAAATTGAAAAACACATATTTTGAATTGTCAAAATTAATACAAACACAATTTTTTAAAACCCAACTAAAAGGGATAGACATATCAACATGTGAAATAAGCGGAATAATAACAACATTTGAAGATATAAAAGGATTGACTGTAAATAATTTTCAAGCAATTGAGTTATCAAAATTATTAGGAATAATTATAAAATAATTATAAATTAGGAGAAATAAATTTGAGTAGAAGAGAACAAAGAAAACTTGAGAGATTAAAGAAGAAAAAAAAGAGAAAAACAAGATTGAAACTGGCCATATTAATAATTGCTATAGGAATTTTTTTCAGTAAAAGCGACATAATAAAATCTCAAAATATATTTATAATTCAAAACAAAACAGTGCCAGCAAAAGAGAATGAAATTGAAATAAGTAACCAGAAAACAAAAGAAATAATATCAACAACTGTAACAGACAATACAGAGATAGTAATGCCTACAGTAGAAGAACCTAATACAGAAAAAAACAAAAACAACACAGATGAAGTTGAAAAAATAGTACAAAAATATATAAAAGATAAAAACTTAAATGAAGAAAATTTTGCATTTTTCTATTATGAACCAGAAACTCAAAAAACGTATATATATAATGGTGAAAGCTATTTCACAGCAGCAAGCACAATAAAAGTACCACTTGCAATGATATATTACGATAAAATCAATAATGGCGATCTAAATTCAGATTCAACATTTCAATATATGGAAGAAAATTACGAAGCAGGTTCAGGAACAACAGCAGCATTGTATAAGGCCGGAGATAATGTACCATTACCATACTTGTTAGAGCAAATGATAGTAAACTCAGACAATACAGCAACCAATATATTAAAAACAGGATTGGGTGGAGAAAAAGCATATAGAATACTAATAAAGCAATACACAAAACAAGATTTGCCATCAGAGTTTAATGATGAAAACATAACTTCAGCAAATTATTCATTAGACATTCTTAAAAGACTATATGAAAATCAAGAAAAATACCAAACTTTAATTGAACTAATGAAAAAATCTTCTGGAGGAGGATATTTAAAAAAGAATATAACTACTTGTGAAATTGCGCACAAATATGGAAGCTATGAAGGTAACATCCACGATTATGGAATTTGCTATGCAAAACAAAGATACTTAATAGGAATATTTACAAAAAAAGTACCAGATGCTGAAAACTTAATAGCCAACATAAATAAAGAGATTTTAGAAACTCAAAAATAAATTAAATATAGCTGTTCTAATACAACCCCATACAGAATACTATTAAACAAAGTATTCGTATGGAGGTTTTTCTTTATGAAAGGAATATCAATTGAAGAGCGTGCAGTAGAATTAGCACGATATATAATAGATTCTAAAGATACAGTAAGGGGAACAGCAAAAAAATATGGAATAAGCAAAAGCACAGTACATAAAGACTTAAGTCAAAGACTAGAAAAAATAAATCATGCACTCTTTTTAGAAGTAAGAGAAGTACTAGATGAAAACAAAGCAGAACGACACATTAGAGGAGGCTTAGCAACAAAAAAGAAATATGAAAAAATGAAAATGTAACATATATTTTATTGACTTTTTATATACAATTTAGCTAAAATAATTATATAGAAAGCACAAAGGAGAAATGAAGTATGAAAAACAAAAAAGTGATAATAATAATTGCAGCAATAGCAGTAATAGCAGTGCTTGCAGGATGCATAAGCTTGCTTATTAGAACAAACAAAATAAAACAATATACAAAAGCAGATGAATACATAGTTGGGGGAGAAAAAATACCTTCAGTTAAATCAGCAGTTGGAGAAAAGAAAATAAAAAAATATTCACACAGTAAAACAAATATTGATACATTAAAATTAACATTTGTTGATTCAAACAAAGAAGAAACAGTAAAAACATATATGGATTCACTTAAAGATAATGGAAATTATATAGAAATGATGATGGATGATAAAAACAAAAGACAATTAGCAAGTCCAGCAGATGAATTAATAACAGTAGAAACAGAACTTACTGAGGACGGATTCACTGTAACAATAGAAGTTGGGGCTGGAAGCATAAAAATCAATAGTCAAGAATAAAATCTTATAATATTGAAGGCAGTTGAATAAACTGCCTTTTTTACGTTCATTCACACAGTATACCACAAAAACATATTTTATATTAGGTGATAAAATATGTTTACAGATGTATTAAAAAATAGAAAATTAAGTAGTAGTAGAGCAGTAATATTGCACTTAGATGGAGATAGAAAATATTCCAAAAGAGCTATAAATTATTATAATAGTCTTAATTTAAAATCAATCGTTGAAAACATTTCAGAAAGAAATCAACCTAATGAGGTTGTATATTTATTAGAAAAATACAAGCCAGATATTTTGGTTGCAACAGGACACGACCTTATGCTAAAAAAGGGACAAGATTTGTATAAGCTAGATAACTATAAAAATTCAAGATATTTTGTGCAAACGGTTAAGAATGCACGCACATGGGAAAAATCTGAGGAAAAGTTAATAATAATAGCTGGAGCATGTGAAAGTTTTTATGAAGCAATAATGTTAGAGGGAGCAAACTTTGCATCATCACCTGCAAGAATCATGGTAGAATACAGAGATCCATTAATAATTGCCAGCCAAATAGCATATACTGATTCAAACAAATATGTAAGAATGAAAGATCTGCTGCCATATTTAAAAAGTAACTACAAAGGAATGGGCGGAACCAAGGCAAGAGGTAAGAAAAATCTGTTGTCAAAATGACAAAAATATGTATTGTTACACTTTTGTAATATAATTGTAAAAGAAAAGAAAAAGAAAAAGAAAAATCCATGAAAGTATTGAAATAAAGCTAAAAACTGAATAATTACTAACTGCTATATTTTTGACAAAAAACGACTAGGGTGATATACTTAGCCTATCAAAAATGAAGTAGGTGATGAAATGATTTATAAGTCAGATATTAGTAGTTTAAAAAAGGATATGGAAGAACAAATTGGTCATAAAATAATAGTAAAAGAATCACCAGGAAAAAGAAGCAAACCGTTAGAAAAAGCAGCTATTATTGAGCAAGTATATCCAACTTACTTTAGAGTAAAGTTTGAAGAAAACGAAAGAAGAAGTTCTTATAATTATACAGACATATTTACCAAAGCAGTAGAAGTTCAAATATATGATGGAGAACAATTCAAAGCATTAGAACCACCAGCAATAATTTCTAAAAAGAATAGAGAAGAATTCGCATAATAGAATATATAGATGACTCTCTAGAAAATTCTTTTAAAGTTTATTTTTCAAAAAATTCCTTGAAAGAGGAATTTTTTTTTTGCCTCTTAATATATATTAGTAATAATAAAAAGGAGGTTAAGGATGGAATTACAAATTCAGAGAGAAAAAATAAATATAAAAAAGAAAATAGGAGAGAAGAATAAAACAATCATAATTGAAAAAGATGTTATTCTTCCAGATAGCAAACCAGACATAATAAAAATACAAACTCAAAGCAGTAATATATATATGAACAAAAAAGAAAAAATGGAAGGTAAATTAAAAGTTGATGGCGGAATAGTAACAAGAATAACATATTTAACAGGAGAAGGAAAAAGCAGAGTATTAAAAATTGAAGAAGCATTTAATGAAGTACTAGAAATAGAAGGACTAACAACAGAAAGTTATATAAACGATAACGCAAGCGTTAGAACAACAAGTGTGAACATATTAAATGAAAGAAAAATACATTATAAAGCAGAAATAAGTTACAGAGCAGAGGCATCTAAAAAAGAAGAAACAGAATTTATATATGAAATAAATAAAGTACACAACTTACAAACATTAACTCAAAAACAAACAATAGATACTTTTATAGGACATGGAGAATCTAAAATAGGAGTAAAAGAAAAAATTGAAACAGAAAATTTACAAGAAAATATAGAAGTAGTACAAATAACACATAGCATAAGGAATGTAGAAAAGAAAATTAGTTATAACAAAGTATTAATAAAAGCAGATTGCGAGCTAAAATGTTTGTATCAGACAGAAAATGGACATATTTATCTTGCAAAAAAAGAAGTTCCAATAATGGGATTTTTAGATATAGAAAATGTTGAAGAAACAAATGAAGTCACAACATCATTTAGCATTAAAAACATAAATATAAACAATATTGATAATGATGTAAAACCAGGAATAAATGTTGAAATGGAACTAAACTTAACTGGAGATGCATATCAATCAAAAGAAGTAAATATATTAACAGACCTATATGATTTGAATTATAAAACAGAATTTACAAAGAGAAAATTGCAGATTGAAAGAAGCAATAGTACTCCAATGCAAACAGCAATAATAAATCAAAAAACTGTAATCGAAGAAATAAATCAAATATACAATGCAGAATATCAAATTGTAAATATGTCAAGAAATGAACAATCATTAGAACTTGAAATACGAGCAGTATATATGTATAGCTCATTTGAAAATCAGTCTTTAAATAGAAAAGAAGAAACATTTAAAAATACAATTCAATTAGAAAAAAATGTTTCAGAACTAAACGTTCAAATATCAAGTAACACTGCAACAATTATGCCTGACTCAAGTATTAATAGCCAATTAGAAATTCAGATTTTCAGCAGTGAAACAAATCAATTAGAATTAATAAATGAAATAAAATTAAATGATGAAGAAAATGATGAAGGCTATAGCATGGTAATTTATTTTGTAAAACCAGGAGATTCATTATGGAAAATAGCAAAAAGATTCAAAAGCACAATAAATGAAATCGCAACATTAAACGAAATTGCAAATGAAGATAAAATAAACATTGGTGACAAATTATATATTCCACGAGCAATATAATGGAAAAAATATATTCACGAAAAAGATTCAAAAGAATAAATAAAAAATACAAATTCATAATACTAATAATAGTTATTACATTACTTATAGCATACTTATTAAACAAAGTTATATATCCACTGTTTTCGAAAAAATGTGTGTATAAAGCCAAAGTAATAGTCACACAAGTAAGCAATGAAGAAACCGAAAAAATAATGCAAAACTATACATATAAAGATTTAGTTCATATAGAAGAAGATTCAGAGGGAAATGTAACTTTTTTAGAGTCGAACGTAGTTTTAATAAATCAAATAAAAGCAAATATAGTAAATAATATACAAAAAAGATTTACAGAAGAAAAAGACACTAATATAGAAATTAGATTAGGTGCATTAACAGGTAGCAGACTAGTATCAAACGTAGGACCAAAAATAAAAATAAAAGTAATTCCATCAGGTACAATAACAAGTACATTAGAAACAGAATTTTATTCAGTAGGAGTAAACCAATCATTGCACAGAATATATTTGAATATAGATTGCACCGCAAGTATATTATCTCCATTCGAAACAGTTTCGCAAAGTATAAATAATAAAATACTTTTATCAGAATCAGTAATTGTAGGAAACACACCAGACAATTACTATAAAATAGACACAATGACACCCTCAGACCAACTAAACCTATTGCCATAAGATTAAAAGTAAAACTTTAAATTATCCAAAATGAAAAAAATTAAAAGAAAATTGCTTTTTTTGCACAAATTGTCAAGAAATAGTTGACTTTTTGAAATATCTGTATTAAAATATTAACGCATTGTATGTAAGTATAAATTTGTTAAATACTTCTCCCCGGTGGTATCTAGCAGATTTTATATAATAAATAAAAAATTGAATGGAGGGTAATTATTACCATGAATAATACAACATATAGCGCAAAG
>USQZ01000054.1 GCA_900556975.1 uncultured Clostridium sp.
AGAAAATATTATATTTATTTTTTCGTTCCTTGCTAAAATATTTTCCCACCTACTAAACTTCGTTTAGTAGGTTAAGGAAAAACTTTCAAACTGCGCGTCACTCAAAAATCAAATATAATATTTCGTTTTACTAGAATTAATACATGAAAAGTGGTATGAAAAGGGGCACCACATTAGTAGCGCCCCTTTTGAGATATTCTATAGTCACGATTTTGTTACGATTTCTGCAGATTCTGTGATGCCTTCTTCTGAAAGAATATCGGATACTTCTGAATCAGCGAAGATTCTTTCCAATTCAACCTGAGAAAGAATTCCTTTCTTCATAAGTTCATCAACCAGTTTTTCAAGCTCTGCACTGTGTTCTGCCAACACTTTGTCAGCATAATTTCTTGCCTCGATAAGAATGTCATCCATCTCTTTGCTGATTTTCTCGATGATATTCTCTGTGTACATAGGGTTCTCGCTCTCACGAAGATATACTCGATCTTCTGTAAATTTTTCATCAAGACCGTATCTTGTGATCATGTCTTTAGCAAGACGTGTGGCTTTTGTCAGATCTGAATTTGCGCCTGATGAAAGCTCTTTTGTATACAGCTTTTCTGCTCTTCTACCTCCAAGCAATTTTGCAATTGTCTGGATGTAGTAATCTCTGTTTGCAGATGGTGTTGCATACTCATCTTCTTCAAAGACATTGACTCCTAAGTAGTCCTCTGCTGGCATGATTGATACAGCCAACGTTTTTAAGAACCAGAGTTCTGGAGAAAATCTCTGAACAATGTAGTGTCCGGCTTCATGATAAGCTGTCGCTCTCTTTTTCTTATCTGGCATTCTTTCGAACTGCTTTCTTCTGATTTCGAAGTTATCTAAGATATCTTCTCTATCTACTTCTTTCTTGTCTTTGAGCTCAGCTCCAGCCATTGCTCTATCAAGCAAATCAAGCGTTCTGTCTGGATTCTTTGTCTCAAAGTTGAAGCAGGATGCGTTCAAAATTGTGAAGTCAACCAGTTCTTTGCTGATTGTTGTATGATGGAATTCTTCCAGACTTAATATCTGGTTTTTAATCATGTCATACAGCTCGTGCGTCTTCGGCTCTTTAATGACGATTTTTTCAAATCTTCGCTTAAGAGCTCCATCTTTTGAAAAATACTTTTCATATTCATCGAAAGTTGTTGCTCCAATCACTTGAGTGTCTCCACGTGCCAGTATTGGCTTCAGCGAATTGGCTAAATCCAGTTCGCCATCAGAACAAGCACCGGCTCCCAGCACAGTATGAATTTCATCAATGAACAGAATGCAGTTTGGGTGTGTTTCAAGGAATTTAATCAACTCCTGAAATCTTGCTTCTGCCATCCCACGATACTTTGTACCAGCAACAATCGATGTCACATCCAAAGATAAGACAATAGCATCTTTGAATCTGTCATGGCAAATACCCTTTACAATACTCCAAACGAATTTCTCGACAATAGCCGTCTTTCCTACGCCTGGATGTCCTACCAATACTGCGTTTCTCTTGGTTGCTTTTGAAAGGATCTTGATTAATGTTTCTGTTTCCCGATCCCTTCCAAGAATCTTGCAGTACTCTTCATCTGGAGAATACTTATCGTTCATAACTGTTAAGAAGCTTTCCAGATTTTTGGGGAGTAACTGCTTTCTTCTTATAGCATCAAGTCCCGGTTTTTCAAGAGCTGTATCTGGAAGAATTGCATCTACTCCTAAGCAACTTGTTACAAGTTCCATGTATTCATCCGGCATACTCTCAGCAAAGGCTGCAAGCATATAGTGATTGGTTAAAAGCTTAGCTTTGTACATATTCTCAGCTATATTAACCGCCATCGTCAAAATGCTATACATTTCCTTTGTTATATTGATTTGTTCCTTTCTGCCGCCATCTACGTACAAATTGATGGTAACAAATAAACCTTCGAATTTTTTACACTCTTCTCCGGAAAGGATAACAAAGTCTGGCTTTTCGGGATCTGACATTGCTGCTTCCTGTGCTTCGTTAACAATTTCCATGTACTGCTGTACTCTATCTTCCTCATATGGAAAATATTTCTGGTACATTTCCGTTACTCTTTCTACAATTGCCATATGTTCCATTCCCTGTTTTAAAAAGTAACGATGTAATGGACTGTCTTTCATTAGTGCCAATGTTCCGAGTCCAATTATTTCTGGGACATATCCAAATCCATTCCGCTCGGCTACTGCTTTTGAAGCTAAAAACAAATTTGCTGCATCGCTATTTAGTTTCATAACTATTACCTCCTATATAATGTATCAGCTTGGTGATAAGTAACATAATCATTTTATATCGTTATGGCTGATTTGTCAATGTTTTTGGCTTTTTTGGCTTGTTTATAAAAATACATATTGAAAATTTTTGAATCACCGCGCGGGGACCAAACGAACGAAGTGAGTTCGATTGAAGCATTCTTCCCGCTTTGAAAATAAAATTGATAAATTTTTATTTTCAAATTCCGAGGAATGCGACAGCAAGGTGTGAAAAAATTTCAATATGTATTTTTATATGCCAAATTAAATAAAGAAAAAACAGGGGTGGTTTCCCACTCCTGTTTTTTTCTTTTGTCCAACATTTGTATTTTACTTGCTTAAAAATCTGTTGTATATTGCTTTGCCAACAAACTGGGCTGCAATGTATACCAGCATAAGAAAAGCAAGTTCATAAACTTTAAAAATCAGTGCGAGTACAACTAAGATAACACAAAATCCTAACATACTACTACCTCCTAATAAAATTAAACATACAACTTGGACAGAGTTTAACGTAGGCTAAAATTATTTCATTCCCTCATAAAGAATATGAAGGCTTTTGCAGCGATTCCGAAGCATAATAGAATCGCTAACGTTCCTGCGCCATCGGACATTTGCTCCACGGTTCCGTGAACTGCAATGTCGATTGCGAGGATTACAAGCCCTACGATTATCAGGATAGTGCTGAATTTCCATAAGAGCTTCAGTACTATTACTGCAAGCGGTACTAATAGTAATATGAAGCCCACTTTCAAGAGTACAATAAGAATTTCTCCTAATGTCATAATAATATTTCCTCCTGTCTTTTTTTTATTGTTTTTCTTTACTACTTTACTACTGATAATTTTTTAATCTTATGCTTTTTTTATTATACACTATTTGAGGCCAAAAATCAATGTTTTTGGCATTTATTGGGTTATTATACTTCCATAGTCTATTATTTCGAGATTTTTAAAATCTACTAGTTTCAGATTATGGTTGTTTAAATGTTCTATTAAACTTGCTTTATCTAATATTTTATTGCTATCTCCAAATATAATAAATTTGTCTTCTATAACTGCTGTTGCACCGCCTATAAAGCCGTTCATTTTCGTTTGTAATCCATTTTTATCTACTAACCTTATATTGGTGTTGTCCAGCAATAATACATCCATATTTTCTCTTTTTAGTGTTTCATATATTCCTTCATCAGATGTTATACATGAGTTTTCTGATGTAACAGATATACTGCATTTTGAATAACCTTGCTTTATATTTATTTTTTGTAGGCCTGTGCTATCTATATATTCTGCTACTGCTGGATCTGTATATTTAAAATTGTGTATTGCTCTTTTGCCAATTTGACATATGTTATATTTAATATCTTCTGGATATTGTGCTCCTACCGGATTGGCACCTTGCTTAGTTTTTAATTTATTTTCTAATTTCAAATTTGGTGTTTGAAATATTTGATTATTTATTTTGCAAAAGAATATATCTGGGTGTGAAGAAATCTCTTCATACACAGATGATTGGTATGGCAATTCTATTAAATCACCATACTGTGATAAATATTCTTTTTCAACTTTTCTCATTCTTGAATCAATTATTATTTTCATATTATTTCCTTTATGTTTTATATATATTTTAATTCTTGTCTATTTGTTATTATACATTGTTATAGTTCTTTTTTCTAGCATTAATTCTTCTTAATATATTAACTTTTTGAAATAAATATATTATTTTTACATTTATTTCTTTAACTACCACTAAGTGTTAGCATTTTACTTTTTCGATTATTGTAAAAATTTTTTTATATGTTACTATAATTTAAAGATTTACAAAAGAAAGGGGGATATACTATGGATGAACAAAAATACGAAAAAATATTAAAAGATGTAAAATGGAGTTCAATTATTCTTTTGGTTTTAGTTTCATTTCTATTATGTATAAATATAATGTCTGGAAATTTAAGTGGACTTTCTGCAGTAGTTGTAGTTATTCGAATAGTTTTGTTATTATTAACAATAGTTGGCTGTAATAATGAAATGTTGTATGGTCCAATTTGTGGAGTTGTTGTTGCAATTTTAATGATATTATCTTTTTCTATTGTTGCTATTATTATAGGAGTTGCATACTTACTGGAATGTATCAGTTTAATTAAATATATGCAAAGCTAAATTTTAAAACCCGAATATTATTATACTTACTATTCGGGTTTTATTTTTATTATATAGATTTATTTTCTAAATATCTCTTTTCTAGTAATATTGCTGATGCATATATTGCACATATTCCAATTTCTACTATTGTTAAATAGTGATACATCTGATTTTTTACTTCTTTGATAATTTTTTCCTTTTCTGCTTGATAAATAGCCATTTCGTTTTCATCATATAAATATGGTAATACTCTTTCACTATACTGCCACAAAAAATCTTCTTCTGTTACTTTCTTTATTGTTGTATCAACATTAGAAAAAATACTAAAAGCTTGTATCAATAATAAGATTATAATAATAATTGATATATTTTTTATTACTTTTACTACATCTTCTTTATATATTGTTCCTTTTTTCAAAACTCTTCTATTAGCTAGTTTGAACATTGCAAACACCATTAAAGCTTGTAGTACTACTATAAAAAAAGCTAATAATGTATATTGCTCATTTTCTACAAAGTATTTATACGTTAGTGTATATATAATTCTATATAAAATTGCAGAAATTCCTCCATATAAAACTAAAGAAAGCAATAATTCTCCAATCATTTGATTTGCTGTTAATACGTTATTTTCTTCTATTTTTTCTTTCTCCATTTTTTCCTCCCTAAATATATTTTTAATTTTTTATTATTCAACACTTTTTAAACTTTCTATCATATCTATTTTCTTTAATACAAAATGTATTACTTTGTTTACTATAACTGAGAAGATGGCTGTAATTACTGCAGAGTATAGATAACTAATTGGTGCTACTTGTCTTATAAATTTCAATTTATCAATTTCTACACTTGCTACAACACCATCAGTTAAGAAATATCCAAATACAAGTCCTAATAGGATTCCTACTATTGTAAAAATCAAGTTTTCTTTGTTTATGTAATTATCAACTTCTTTGTCATAAAATCCTAAAACTTTTAATGTTGCTATTTCTCTTTGTCTTTCACCTATATTAATGTTTGCTAAGTTATACAATACAACAAAGTCAAGTAGTGCTGATGCTATTACTAATATTAATACTATATAATTTAATGTTCCTAACATATCTGTTATTGAAGACATTAGTGATGAAATAATTGAAACAGATGCAACTCCATCTATATTTAGTAGTTCTTCTGAAATTTTATTTAATTCATCATCAGTTGTGTTTGAAATTGCTTTTAGTAATATCATGTTTACATTAAATGTTTTTACATTTGCATTGTAGAAATCTTTGGTCATATAGACGTAATTTGAAACATAGTTTTGCGCTATTCCTGATACTTTCAAATGATATTCAATGTTATCTCCATCTATTAGTGTTACTTCGTCGCCAACTTTAGCATTTATAAATTCTGCTACTTTATCTGTAATTATTATTCCTTCATTGTTTAAAGTTATTTTTGCTCCAGTTTTGTAATCTTTCAAATTGCATACTTTTTCAAATTCTTCAACTGAATTTGGTACAAATATTGTGGCATCATAATTTCTTGAAGATGCTTTTAACTTTCCTGTATTAGCACATATTTTTGAATATGATTCGACCTTATCGCTTTCATTCATATATTTTTCTATGGAATTTATATTGTCCGCATTTGATAATGTTATTGATGAATCATATTGAAATATTCCTTTGAATTGAGAATTTGGAATGTCAATTATTGAATCTCTTATTCCAAATCCAGTAAGCATAAGTCCTGTACATCCTGCAATTCCGACAATTGTCATTATTGCTCTTTTCTTATATCTAAAAATATTTCTCATTGTAACTTTTTTAGAAAAGTTTAGTCTTCTCCATATGAATGTTATTTTTTCTAAGAATATCTTTTTACCGTTTTTAGGCGCTTTAGGTCTCATAAGTGCTGCTGGTGTTTCTTTTAATTCAGAATGTGCTACAAGTATTGTAGCTCCTCCTATGCACGCAAATGCTATGAATGTTCCTGCTAGGCCTATTCCTAATTGATAGTTGAAGTGAAAATCTGGTATTGTGTACATTGTTGAATATAATGACCATACTATACTTGGAAGTAAATAAAAACCTAGACTCATTCCAAGTATGCCACCTATTATGCATGCTAAAAATGCATATAATATATATTTAATTATTATTTGAAGGTCTGTATATCCTAACGATTTTAATGTTCCAATTTCTATTCTTTCTTCTTCAATCATTCTTGTCATTGATGTTAAGCTTATTAATACTGCTACTAGATAAAATATTATCGGAAACAGTTTTGATATATTTGACATTGTTTTTATTGCATCAAAAATATTTGAATATCCTAGGTTGTCTGTTCTTTCTTGAACATACCATGTTGCCTTTTCAATTTTTCCAACCTTATCTCTTGCATCGTTTATTTCTTTTTGTGCGTTGTTTAATTTTTCTTCCGCTTCTGCTTTGCTTGTTTCAAACTCACTTTCCTTTTCCGCTAATTCTGTTTTACCTTTTTCAAGTTGTTCTTTTCCTGATGCTATTTTTGCTTTCGCTGAAGCTAATTGTTTTTGAGAATAGCTTTTGTTTGCATTTAATTTATTTTTATTTGCTTGCAATTCACTTCTAGCTGAATTTAATTGTTTTTCTCCATCTGCTATTTGATTTTCTGCTGAAGTTATTCCTGTTTGAATCTCTGCTTTTTTAGCATTTAAATTTTCAATTGCAACTGTTGCTTGATATATTAATGCGTCTATTTGTGCTGTATCTGTTATGCCTGCTGATATTGAATCTTGTTTTTGCTTTTGTAGTGCTTCTAAGTTCACTTGTGTTTGAGCTATGTTTTCTTCTATTCGAGAAATTCCTGCTTCCGCTTCTGCTTTCTTTTCTGTTAAAGTATTTTTGCTCTTTGTTAATTCGTTTTGCTTTTCTGATAGTTGAGCTTCGGCATTTTTTATTTGTGTTTCTGCATTTTTAAATTGACTATTTGCATTTGCTTCTTGTTTTTGGATTTCTTTTTCAGAATTTTGTAATTTTATCTCTGAATTATTCAATTCTGTTTTAGCATTATTTATTTGAGTTTCAGCATCTTGTAACTGACTATCTACTTCTGCTTTTTTAGAATCATACTCAGCTTGTGCATCATCAAGTTTTTTATTTGCCTTATCAATTAATCCTTGATATCGTGCTTGTTCTCTTTCAGCTTTTATCTCTTCAACTTTTTCTTTTACTGGATTAACTGTATTTAAATATTCATCGCTGTTTGTTACATATTGTTTGGCATTTTTTACGGTAGCACAAATTTCTGTATAATAATCTAAGTTTATTACATCATCTTTTGTATAAATATAATAGCTTATACTTCCGTTTCCAATTGATGTATTCCCACGTTCATTTGAAATATATATAGGTGTTTCTGCAATTCCTACAATTGTAAATTCCGTTTGGGTTAAAACTTTACTTCCGTCCTCGTTCGTATCATCATTTTCTAAAATTATCTTTTTTCCAATTAAGCTATTTACATCTTCTTCTATTGTATACCTAGAATCCAATAAACACTCATTAGATGTTTCTGGCATTCTACCTTCTGATACATTGGGTTTATTTATGTTTTCGTTATACTCTATAATCTTACAAACCTTTTCTTTTCCTTCAGTTTTTGATAGCGCCTCTTTCGTTTGAATTCCATATGCCTTATCTATTCCATCTATTTGTTTTATTGCATTTATATCATCATCTGTAAGTCCAAGTGTAGATATTACTTGAATGTCATACATATTGCTATTATCAGCATAGCTATCTAAACTTTCCAACATATCTGGACTAGTTGCATTTAAGCCTGCATAAAAACCTACTCCTAAAAATGCCATTATTAAAATTGATATAAACCTTCTTCTCGTTTTACTTATTTCTTTTATATTATTTTTTAACAATGATTTTTTCATTATTATTTTCCTCTCTTACCACTCGATATTATCAATTGATTCAGGGTTTTCATTTATTATAATTTTCTCAGCAGTTCCATTTTTAAAATGTATTACTTTGTCTGCCATTGGCGCAATTGCTCCATTGTGAGTAATTATTATAACTGTCATATTTTCTTTTCTAGCCATGTTCTGTAACAATTTTAATATGCTTTTACCTGTTTTGTAATCTAATGCTCCTGTTGGCTCGTCACATAATAAAAGTTTTGGATTTTTAGCTATTGCCCTTGCTATTGCAACTCTTTGTTGTTCTCCTCCAGATAATTGTGATGGAAAGTTATCTTTTCTGTTTTCCAATCCTACTTTATTTAATATTTCATCTACGTTTAATGCATCTGGACATAGTTGCGTTGCTAGTTCAACATTTTCTTTTGCGGTTAAATTTTGAACTAAATTGTAAAATTGAAACACAAATCCAATATCGTTTCTTCTGTATGTTATTAATTGTTTATTTGTTAGCCTAGTTATTTCCTTATTATCTACTAACACTTTACCTGAAGTAGCTGTATCCATTCCTCCTAAAATATTTAATGTAGTTGTCTTTCCAGCTCCACTTGGTCCAACAATAACTACTAGTTCTCCTTTTTCAATTTCGAAGTTTGTATTATTTAAAGCATTTATTGTTACTTCTCCCATCTTATATTGCTTGGTTACATTATTAAATTCTATATATGACATAAAAATCTCCTTTTTCATTCATTATCCCTTTTAATATTTATAAATTATATATTATTTTTTTATTTTGTAAAACAGTTTATTGAAAAAAATTTCACTTAATATTATAATTTTTTGTGAGGTGATATTATATGATTAATCGTGATGAAAATCCGGTTTTTTTGAATGATTTTCTTGATTATTCTTCTACAATTTTGAATAAATCTCCTAATACTATGAAGGAATATAATTATGATATAAGTCATTTCTTAAGATTTATTAAATATAAATTCAATATGGCTAAAATGGATAATGAAGTTGGTCTTGCTAATATAAAGATAAATGATCTTACAGTTGAAACAATTGCTCAAATTCAAATTGAAGATATTCATGCATTTCTTGGGTATATGAAAGAAACTTTTCATAGCAAACCTGCAACATTAGCTCGTAAGGTTGCTAGTATTCGTGTATTTTTTCATTATATGTGCAACAAAACCAAAAGAATTCCTAACAATCCAGCAATTGATTTGGAAACTCCTAAGCTTGATAGAAGATTACCTAGATATTTGAGTCTAGATCAAAGTAGAAAACTTCTTCAAGTTGCTGGAACACCCCCACTTGGTACTCATGGTAATCATGATAATTCTTCTAGAAATTTCGCTATTATTACTTTATTTTTGAATTGTGGTATGCGTTTATCTGAACTTGTTAATATAAATATTAAGGATATTGATTTTTCAGAAAACAAATTAAATGTTATTGGTAAAGGAAACAAAGAACGTGCAATATATTTGAATAAGGCTTGTATTAATGCTATTAATGATTATTTAAAAGATAGACCTAAAGAAGGTGTTAAGTATGATTCACGTGATGCTTTATTTTTAAGTGAACAACGTAAGCGTATTAGTAATAGAACAGTTCAATATATTGTTAAAGAAGAAATGCATATTGCTGGCATTGATCCTAATAAGTATTCTGTACACAAATTAAGACATACTGCCGCAACATTGATGTACAAGTATGGAAATGTTGATATCAGGGCTTTGCAGGTACTTTTAGGTCATGAAAGTGTTTCAACAACTGAGATTTATACTCATGTTGATAATGAACAAATTAGAAGTGCTATTGAAAGTAACCCTCTAGCTGATGAAGGTAATAAAAATTAGAACTTAAAAAATTTATTGTACATAGAGCAAAAAGAAAAATACATATAAAATTTTTGAATCACCGCGCAGGGACCAAACGAACGAAGTGAG
>USQZ01000055.1 GCA_900556975.1 uncultured Clostridium sp.
ATGGAATTCAAAATCTTTCATCATATCTTTATCTGGATTTTGTTTTCTCCAAATTTCAAAATTTGAATTAGCAATATTCATTAAATATTCTTTTAACGCTTCTTTTGGTATACCAACTTCTGTGTAATAAGAAACTGCTGCTTCTGGATCTTTTCTTTTACTTAATTTTCTTCTTGCGCCATCTTCTGTTTTCTCTAATGGAGCTGTATGTGCGAATTTTGGAACTTTAAATCCAAGAATTCTAAATAATTGAATGTGAAGTGGTACAGATGATAGCCATTCATCACTACGAGTAACTAATGTAGTGTGCATTAAATGATCATCAACTGCGTGTGCAAAGTGATATGTTGGAAGTCCATCTGATTTGATAATTACTATATCTTGATCGTTTTCTGGCATATCAACTCCGCCTTTTATTACGTCTTTTATTTTTATTTTCTTTTCAGGATTTCCTGGTGATTTTAATCTTATAATATATGGATCACCATTTTTTATTTTTTCATATGCCATATCAACAGGCATGTTTCTGCATTTTGCCCATTTTCCATAGTATCCTGTTCTTTCTTGAGCTTTTGTTTGATTTTCTCTAATATTGCTTAATTCTTCTGGTGAACAGAAACATGGATATGCATTTCCTTCTTCTAATAATTTTTTAGCATATGCTTGATATATTTCTTTTCTTTCACTTTGAACGTATGGACCATAATTTCCTTTTCCAACTGTTTCATCTGGATATAAATCATAATCTTTATAAGCATTTAAAATTTCTTCATTACCATTTTCTATTTTTCTTTTTTGATCTGTATCTTCAATTCTTACAAAGAATACACCACCTGTTTGCTGTGCTATTTTCTTTGCAATTAACCCTTGAAAGATACCTCCCACGTGTATAAATCCAGTTGGACTTGGAGCAACTCTTACTACTTGTGCCCCTTCTGGTAAATCTCTTTCAGGATATTTTTCTTCATAATATGATACTTCCTTTGCCTCTGGAAATATTAAATCTGCTAATTCTTTTCTATCCATAAAACTCTCTCCTTTTAATTCTAAGTGTGTTTATTTTATCATACTTTTTTCTAAACTTCCATTATAATTGGCAATATCATTGGATTTCTCTTTGTTTTTGCAAATATATAATCTCTTAATGAATCTTTAAGTCTAGATTTTATTGTTGACCAATCTCTTACTCCATGTTCTTCAAGTTTTCTAACTTCTTCTCTTAACATTTTCTTAACATCTTCCATTAAGTTTTCAGATTCACGAACATAAACAAATCCTCTTGAAATAACGTCTGGACCTGCTACTATTTCACCAGTTGCTGAATCCATTGACATTACAACGATTATTAATCCGTCTTGTGATAAATGTTGTCTATCTCTTAATACAATATTTCCAACATCACCAACGCCAAGTCCATCAACCATTACTTTACCAAATGGAACTGTTCCTGTTAAAGCAGCTTCATCTTCGTTTAATTCTAGAATTCTACCGTTTGTTGTTAAGAATATATTTTCCGGTTTTATTCCAACTTTCTTTGCAGTTTCGCTATGAGCTATTAATTGTCTGTACTCACCATGAATTGGTATGAAATATTTTGGTCTTACTAATGATAACATTAATTTTTGTTCTTCTTGACATGCGTGTCCTGAAACGTGGATTGCTTCTAATGAGCTATATACAACCTCTGCCCCTATTTTCATAAGATCATCAATTACTTTAGCAACATATTTTTCATTTCCTGGTATTGGATTTGCAGAAATTATTACTAAGTCATTAGATGTTATAGTAACTTTTTTGTGCTCTCCTGCTGCCATTCTTGTTAAAGCTGACATCGTTTCACCCTGGCTACCAGTTGTTATTATTACTAATTGTTCATCTGTATAATTTTTAATCATATCAATATCTATGAAAACATTTTCAGGAACATTTATATATCCTAATTCCATTGCAGTTGAAATCATGTTAATCATACTTCTTCCACAAACTGCTATTTTTCTATTGTTTGCAACTGCTGAATTTACAATTTGTTGTACCCTGTGGACATTTGATGCGAATGTTGCTACTACTATTCTCTTTGTGCAATTAAAGAATAATTTATCAAACACTTCTCCAACAGTACTTTCAGACATTGTATATCCTTTACGTTCTGAGTTTGTACTATCTGACATAAGTGCTAATACACCTTTGTTTCCAAGTTCTGCAAGCCTTCCAAAGTCCATTCTTTCATCATCGATTGGTGTGTAATCTATTTTAAAGTCACCTGTATGAACAACTGTACCAGCTGGTGTATGAATTGCAAGAGCAACTGCATCTGGTATACTGTGGCAACTTCTAATAAATTCAACTCTAATTTTTCCTAGAGTTATTGTTTGCCCTTGATTTACTATTTTTAATTTTGTACTTTTTAATAATTTATGTTCTTCTAGTTTGTGGCTTATTAATCCTGCAGTTAATTTTGTTGCATAAATTGGTACATTTATTTTTTGAAGTAAATAAGGAATTGCTCCAATATGATCTTCGTGACCGTGTGTTATAACCAATCCTCTTATTTTATCTTGGTTTTTCTCAAGATATGTGAAATCAGGAATAACCAAGTCAATTCCTAACATATCATCTTCTGGGAATGCTAGTCCGCAGTCTACTATAACAATATCATCTCCATATTCAAATACTGTTATATTTTTTCCTATTTCTTGAAGTCCACCTAATGGGATTATTTTTAACTTTTCTTTTTTAAATGTAAAGTCTAATGTATCATCTCTTTTGGCCAAGCTTCTTGTTGATCTAGCCTTTCTTGTTTTCTTTTCTTTATCTTGTTTTAAATCAGCTACTATATCTTGAACTGTTCTTTCTTTCTTTTCTGGCTTTCTAATTTTTCTGCTCTCATTTGATTTTTTTACTATTTCTGCCTTTACTTCTTTTTGTGTATTAGGCGTTCTTTTTCTTCTATTTGCTGGATTTCTTCTTATTGTTTTAGCTGCATTTTGTGCAGTATTTTTTTCGTTATTTTCCATTTTCTCCTCCTTAATGATTTACTTTTAATGTTATACAAAATAAATTTTGATTTTCTATATCTTTTTCTCTTTTATAATTATTATAGAATTATGTTCGAATATTACTATGCAAATTTTATAACATTGCTATTTTAATATTATTGGAAGTTCAGGAAGAACTTTTATAATATTAAAAACTCTTTATACCAGAAGATATAAAGAGTTTAATGATTCAATTATTCCGTTCAATTTTCTCGATTTATTGTTATTTTATATACCAGAAAGTTCTATAAACTTTCTTACTTATATAAAAATAGATTTTACACCGCTAATAACCTATTTTATTAAATAAATGCATAGCAATAAACAATAATTTATTATTGCTTTTCTTTCATATTTAATTTTATTCCGAACCATTATCTCTTTTTTATTTTTATATATACATCTCTTCCATATCGCCTCATGCGATAACAACTGTTTATGATTATACTATCTTTTTGTATATTTGTCAAATTTTAGAGAGACTTGCTTGGTATCTGGCTATCGATAGTTCCCTTTTTAAATAATTCTAAAAAATAAAGCATATTAATATTTAAAAATACTAATATGCTTCTTTTATTATTTTACTAATTCTTTTATTCTTTCAACAACTGCTGATATTTCAACTAGTTCTGTTTCGTCTTTTCTTCTTTCTTTTAGTTCTATTTGACCTTCTTCAACTTTCTTTCCTACTGTTATTCTAACAGGAATTCCTATTAAATCCATATCATTAAATTTAACTCCTGCCCTTTCTTTTCTATCATCTAATATTGTATCAATTCCCATGTTTGTTAAAGTTTCATATAAATCATTTGCAACTTGTTTTTGTTTTTCGTCTTTATCACTGATTTGTACAATTGCAACTTTATATGGTGCAATATTCATTGGCCAAATTATTCCTTTATCATCATGGTTTTGTTCAACAACTGCTGCTATAATTCTTTCAATTCCAATACCATAGCATCCCATTACAACTGGTTTTAATTCATTGTTTTCATCCATATAGTTTAGTCCTAAACTCTTACTATATTTAGTACCTAATTTGAATGTATTACCAATTTCAATTCCTTTTTTGAAGTTCAAATGTCCTTTTTTACATTTTGGACATTTATCTCCTTCTTGTACATTTCTAATGTCTGCTATTGTTTCAACTTTGAAATCTTCTAGATTTACATTTTTATAATGATAATCTGTTTCATTTGCGCCTACTACAAAGTTTTTCATATATTTTATTTCATTATCCATTATTACTGGAATGTCTAATCCAACTGGTCCTGCGAATCCAACATTTGCATGTGTTATTCTCATAACGTCTTCTGCTTCTGCAAGTGCTACTTCTGTTACATTTAACAACTTTTGCAATTTTACTTCATTTAATTCTTTATCACCTTTTACTAAGCATGCATAAAATTTATCATCTGCTTTGTAAATTAACGTTTTAACAAAGTTGTCTGCTGTTTCTCCTAAGTAATTTTCTAAATCTTCTATTGTTCCTACGTTTGGTGTATGGATTTTTTCAATTTTCTTTTTCTCTTCATTATTTGATTTTTCAATGTCTAAGCATTCACTAACTTCAATGTTTGATGCATAATCACATTCGTCACATAATACTAAAATATCTTCACCAACATCTGTAACTGCTTGGAATTCCTCTGATAGTAATCCTCCCATAACTCCTGTATCTGCTCTTACTACTGCATAATTGATTCCTATTTCTTTAAATATCTTGTTGTATGCATCGAATTGTTTTTTATATGATTTATCACAACTCTCTAAATCTGTATCAAAGCTGTATGCATCTTTCATCGTGAATTCCCTTGTACGAATTAAACCTAAACGTGGTCTTACTTCATCACGATATTTATTTCCAATTTGATATAATGTATATGGTAAATCTTTATATGATTTAGCTTTCATCATGGCTGCTATTGTAAAGAACTCTTCGTGTGTTGGTCCTAAGACATATGGTCTGTTATATCTATCATTTAATTGGAATATTGATGGTCCAAATAGTTCATATCTTCCTGATTTTTGAAAAGCTTCAATTGGTAGAAGCATTGGCATTGTTACTTCTTGTGCGCCTGCTTCATTCATATTTCTTCTTACAATTGCTTTTACGTTTTCCCAAACTTTATTTCCAAGTGGTAACTTCATATATATTCCGTTTCCAACTTTTTTAAACATTCCACTTTTTACAAGTAAGTTTCCACTTACTGATTCTTCATCTTTTGCATCTTCTCTCAATGTATAAAAATAACTTTCACTTAACTTCATTTTTCTAATTCCTTTCTTTTATTAGGTATTAGGATTTCATTAGGCTTTGCCATATGACTCCATATTTTTTATTGTTTATTATCTACTGCCTTCCCTTGCGGGCATTGGAGCCTCTATATTTTTTAAATTTGTATTTAGCTTGTTTTTAGAGAGTATAATTTTATTGTTTTTATATTTTATTAAATTATTTTTTATTTTTTCCATATATACCCTCCTTTTTAATCTTTTTTTATTATCGCATCATTTGGTTTTTATGTCAACATTTTTTCTTGTATTTTAGCCTTCTTTGTGCTATTATTATAAGTAATTAAATACATTAGGAGGTTTTTTTAATGAAAAAACAAAAAAACAATAAGAACAGCAAGGATGGGCTTACCATTCGGGTACTGACAACTAGAGATGCAAATTCATACTTCCAGATTGCACGGGAAGATGAGGATTTGAAGCGTTATGCTAGATTCTTTATCGTCAGCAGTATTGACGAGGCAAAAAAGAAAATAGTTTCTTACACCTCGCATAACGAGGCTGTTTATGGATTATTCAAGTCCAATCGTTTAGTTGCAGTTTTTGATGTAAATGACGATTTTGATGAGACTGGTGCCGTTGATGGTGCTATAGTTCATTATTTTGTCGGTAAAAAATACCGCGGTAATAATTATGCTTATCGCGGTATTAAGAAATTGGCTTCAGAACTCGCTCAAGAATATCTAAAATTAAAGTTTGAGATTCGGAAAACAAATCATGCTAGTTTAGGAGTTCAAGCTAAGTTAGGCTCTACTATCGATAAATCATACCCTTCAAAGGAATGTCAGCTCTTCGAGTATAGTCTTGAATAATAGTGTGTTTGCATCTAGTTTTAAAAAAAGAGTCACGGGATATTTTCCGTGGCCCTTTTTTGTATATGAACTTTCTCTAAACTTCCTAAAAATAATAATGTCAAGAAATTTGTTTTGTAAATTTCTTGTGTGAATAATTATACAAAATCAAAGCATTATAATAATCATAAATGTTCGCTTTTGTACTTTGATTAATATATTTCTTTATTCTTTGCCTTATATTCTTCAAATAAAGATTTGCACTCTTCTCTATCTATTTCTTTTAATTCGATTACGTTATTGTTATTTCCTTTTAAGTATTCATATATCATGTCATCTCTAAATCCAATGCTTGCTGCATCTTTTCTTGTGCATGCATAATATACTTTTTTTATGTTTGCCCATATTATTGCAGATAAACACATTGGGCATGGTTCACATGATGTATATAAAATACAATCTGATAAATCATGTGTATTTAATTTCTTTGATGCTTCTCTTATTGCTACGATTTCTGCATGTGCTGTTGAATCATGTGAAACTATTACTTTATTATTTCCTTTTGCTATTATATTTCCATCTTTGTCTATTATTACAGCTCCAAATGGTCCTCCATCGTTTCTGTTTGCTCCGTCTCTTGCCATATCTCTTGCTTGTTGCATAAATTTATCCATACTCATCATCCTTTCTTTTTAGGTTTGATATATGTTTTTAGGGAATATTCTTATGTTATACTTTTTGTGTGTCAAAAAACACGTCCCCATGACATTCATCATCCTTCCTTCGTATTTATTATACACGAACACGACTAAAAAAATCAAAATATTTAATGTCTTTTTTATATTTTAAATATTTAGAAAATCTTAATATTTTCTAAATTGTTATAATAAAAATTTAAAGTGATTTTCCTATCAAACAAAAAAAGACTTCTTGCTAAGTATAGCAAAAAGTCTTTTGTTCTTTTATCCGAATATTCCACGTTTTTTTATTGGTGGTTGTTCATTCATAGTTAATGCTAATTTTGAGATTAACTCTCTTTGTTCAGCAGTTAACTTCTTTGGAACTTGAACATGTACCGTAAATACAAAATCACCTCTCCAGTTTCCATTCACGCTCTTAAATCCTTTTCCTCTTAATACGAATTTTGAGCCTGTTTGTGTTCCTTCTGGAATCTTGTATTTCTCTTTAGTTCCATCTACCATAGGAATTTCTATTTCTGTTCCTAAAGTTGCACCTGTAAAAGTAATTGGAATATCACATAATACATGGTCTGCTTTTCTTGAATATATGCTATGTTTTTTTACATGAACATTTATATATAAGTCTCCTTTAGGTCCATTCTTAGTTCCTGGTTCTCCTTCACCACGTAATACAACTGTTTGACCATCATCTATTCCTGCTGGTATTTTAACTTTTATTCTTGCAGATTCGCGTACAATTCCTTTTCCTCTACATTCACTGCAAGGTTCTTTTATTATTTTTCCTTCACCACCACAATTTGAACAAACTTTTTGTGTTGACATTTGTCCAAATGGTGTTGTTACTACTTGTTTTATTTTTCCTGTACCATTACATACTTGGCATGTTTGAGGATTCGTTCCAGGTTTTGCACCTGTTCCATGGCAGTTTGAGCACTCTTTATTTCTGCTAATTACAATTGTTTTCTCTACTCCAAGATATGATTCTTCAAATGTAATATCTAAATTTACTTTTAAATCAGCACCTTTTCTTGGTCCAGATTTTCTTCTTGTTCCTCCTCCAAATGCTGCTGAGAAAATATCTCCAAAACTTCCAAATCCGAAATCTTCAAATCCAGAGAATCCACTAAATCCGTCAAATCCAGAGCCATAAGAGTAGTATCCTCCTCCATTCTGTCCTCCAAATCCTTGTGGTCCATTAAATCCAAATTGATCATACATTTGTCTTTTTTGTTTATCAGATAATACTTCATATGCTTCACTAACTTCTTTGAATTTAGCTTCTGCTTCTTTTTTATTATCTGGGTTTGCATCTGGGTGATATTTCTTTGCTAATTTTCTATATGCTTTTTTTAGTTCTTCGTCAGTAGCATCTTTTTCTACGCCAAGTACTTCATAGTAATCTCTTTTAGATGTATTGTCGCTCATTTCTCCCTCCATTGCATAACTTACAGTAATTATATTATAAAAACTTTAAGTTTTACTTTTATCTTTCAAATATTCATGTATAAAAGTTTGGGGCGTGTGATTCTTGCGCCCCAAACTAATTTGAATTTTTTATTTATTGTCATCTTTGTTTTCGTCTTCTACTTTGTAGTCAGCATCATATACTTCGCCTTCTTTTGCTTCTTCAGTTCCAGCTGTTTGGCCTTCTGCTGCTCCTGCATTTGCTCCATTAGCTTTGTATAGTTTTTCAGAAATTTCATAGAATACTTTTGTTAATTTGTCTGTTCCATCTTTAATTTCGTCTATGTTGTTTCCTTCTACTTTTTTCTTTAAGTTATCAATTTCTGTTTGAACTTTTGCTTTTTCTTCGCTGCTTACTTTATCTCCTAATTCATCTAATGTTTTTTGGCTATTGTAAATTAAGCTTTCTGCATTGTTCTTAACTTCAACTTCTTCTTTTCTCTTTTTATCTTCTGATGCATGTTCTTCTGCATCTCTTACAGCTCTGTTGATATCCTCTTCTGTTAAGTTTGTGCTTGCTGTGATTGATACTTTTTGCTCATTTCCTGTTGCTGTATCTTTTGCTGATACGTGAACTATACCGTTTGCATCTATATCAAATGTAACTTCGATTTGTGGTACTCCTCTTGGTGCTGGTGGAATTCCTGTTAATTGGAATCTTCCTAATGTTTTGTTATATGCTGCCATTTCTCTTTCACCTTGTAATACGTGAACTTCAACACTTGTTTGACCATCAGCAGCTGTAGAGAATATTTGTGATTTCTTTGTTGGTATTGTTGTGTTTCTTTCAATTAATTTTGTAAATACTCCACCATATGTTTCAATACCTAATGATAATGGTGTTACATCAAGTAATACTAAGTCTTTAACATCTCCTGATAATACACCACCTTGAATAGCTGCTCCTAATGCAACGCATTCATCTGGATTTATACCTTTGTTTGGTTCTTTACCTGTTATTTTCTTAACTGTTTCTTGTACTAATGGAACTCTTGTAGATCCACCAACTAATAATACTTGGTCAAGATCATTAGATGTGATTCCAGCATCTTTTAATGCTTGGTTAACAGGTCCTTTTGTTGAATCAACTAATTCTCTGATTAAGTCTTCGAATTTAGCTCTTGTTAATGTTATGTCTAAGTGTTTTGGTCCTGTGCTATCTGCTGTTATGAATGGTAAGTTAATTTGTGTTTGTCCCATTCCTGATAATTCTATTTTAGCTTTTTCAGCAGCTTCTTTTAATCTTTGCATTGCCATTTTATCTGTACTTAAATCAATTCC
>USQZ01000056.1 GCA_900556975.1 uncultured Clostridium sp.
TTCAATCGAACTCACTTCGTTCGTTTGGTCCCTGCGCGGTGATTCAAAAATTTTAATATGTATTTTTCTTTTTTGTTTTATTCTCCTATTTCTTCTAGGTAGTCGTCGTATGAACATTCACGGATAACTACTTTATTGTTTGATAAGTCTATGATTTTGTTTGCAACTGTTTGTGTTAATTGGTGGTCGTGTGATGTGAATATTAGGTTACCTTTAAATTTTGTCATTCCTTCGTTTAGTGCTGTAATACTTTCCATGTCTAGGTGGTTTGTTGGTTCGTCAAATACTAAGAAGTTTGCTCCTGATAGCATTAATTTTGAAAGTACGCATCTAACTTTTTCTCCTCCTGATAGAACATTAACTTTCTTTAATGCTTCTTCTCCAGAGAATAACATTCTTCCTAAGAAACTTCTTACATATGTTTCGTCAGGATCTTTTGAGTATTGACGAAGCCAGTCAACTAAAATTAAGTCATTGTCAAATAAATAGTTGTTGTCTTTTGGAAAGTAATCTTTTGTTATTGTTGTTCCAAAAGTTACTGTTCCTTCGTCTGGTTCTAGTTCTCCTGCAAGGATTTGGAACAATGTTGTTTTTGCAATTTCGTTGTCAGATAGAATTGCAATTTTATCATCTTTTTTTACTGCAAAAGAAACATTGTCTAGAACTTTTTCACCGTTTATTGTTTTAGAAACATTTTTTACTTCTAAGATTTCTTTTCCTGGTTCACGGTCAGGTTTGAAATCTATGTATGGATATTTTCTGTTTGATGGTTTAATTTCATCTAATTCGATTTTTTCAAGAGATTTTTTTCTTGATGTTGCTTGTTTTGATTTTGAAGCGTTAGCACTAAATCTTGCAATAAATTCTTGTAATTCCTTGATTTTCTCTTCTTTTTTCTTGTTTTGCTCTCTCATTTGTTTCAATGCTAATTGGCTTGATTCATACCAGAAATCGTAGTTTCCTGGATATACTTTAATTTTTCCAAAGTCAACGTCGGCAATGTGTGTACAAACTTTGTTTAAGAAATATCTATCGTGAGATACAACTATAACAGTGTTGTCAAAGTTAATTAGGAATTCTTGTAACCAGTCAATTGTTTTTATATCCAAGTCGTTTGTAGGTTCGTCAAGTAGTAATACATCTGGATTTCCAAATAATGCTTGAGCTAGTAATACTTTTACTTTATCTTTTGCTTCAATTTCTTTCATTAATTTTTCATGTAAAGATGTTTCGATTCCTAAACCAGTTAAAAGCATTGCTGCATCTGATTCTGCGTTCCATCCATCTAGTTCTGCAAATCTTTCTTCAAGTTTTGCTGCTTTCATACCATCTTCTTCTGAAAAATCTGGTTTAGAGTATAGGGCATCTTTTTCTTTCATGATATCGTATAATTCATGATTTCCCATTATGACTGTGTCAAGTACACGAAAATCTTCATAAGCAAAGTGGTCCTGTTTTAAAATTGATAAACGTTCACCTTTATCTAAAACTACTTCACCTTTGCTAGGTTCTAGTTCGCCTGATAATACTTTAAGAAAAGTTGATTTACCAGCACCATTAGCACCAATGATTCCATAACAATTTCCTTTTGCAAATTTGATATTAACGTCTTCAAAAAGTACTCTTTTTCCAAAACGGACTGTAACACCAATTGTGTTTAACATAGTATTCCTCCTATATATAAATAAATTTTTTTATCAAAAATTACGCAGTAACAATTATATCTCATTTTTATTAAGATTTCAAATAAATATTGATATTTTTACCTGTATTTAGTATTATTTAATAGGAAAAATATTGTTTGACTATAGTTTTTGTAGTCACAAAACAAGGAGGATAACAAATGAAAAAAGGTAAAAAGACGATGGTTATTGCAATAGTAGCAATTGCTGTTATATTAGTTGTTGCAATAATTACAGCTGTAGTTACTTCAAACAGAAAGCAACAAAAAGGCCAATCTGCTGAGCAAACTAAGGAAGAATTTACAGCTAGTTTAGATGGAAAATATGCTGAAAATGATAATGTAAAAATATCAATTGATGATATGTCATATGTGGGAAATCATTTAATTTTAAAATATGATGTAAAATCAAAGGATGGAGTTACAGGTTTATTTGAAAATGCTAATAACGAGTTGGAGGAATTTGATTTTCATTTAAATAGAAAAATAAAAATTAATTCAGAAACTATTGATGCAAAAGATGATTTAACAGATCAAATTTCTTATAAAAAGTCTGATACAGAGGTTATAGTTTATGATGTTATTGAACTTGAAAATATTCCAGATAAAATAGATTTACAAGTTAAATTTTTTGAAAATGATTACACAGCAGGTAATTCACAAGATGATGATGAAGCAACAGTTGATGAGGGAGAAGATGATGATGAAGAAGAGGATGATGACTCAGAATTAGTAGATGATAGCGTAAACGAGAATGAAGTTGAGGAAGAAATTCCTGAGGATACTTCTGAGGAGTATAAAGAGGAAGATGCTACAGAAGAAGATGTTGAAGAAGTTGAAGCTGAATATAATGGTGAACAATCAGAGGCTGAAAAAGAAGAAGTAAGTAAAGCTAATGCAGAAGATGATGCAGCTGATACTGAAGAGATTGGTTCAATTAAAGTTAAAACAACAAGACAAGATTTAGAAAAAGATACAGATACAGTTGAGATAACAGATGGTTATCAAGCACAAAATCTTACAATTCAAGGTGAAAAATTAATAAAAACATCAACAGGAACATTTTTAATTGTTGAATCTACAGTTGATAATGTTGAATATGCAAAAATTGATTCACAAGAAAATGGTGATCCATCAATATATAGAATTGATGTTAAAGATGAGAATGGTAATTCATTAAAACAAGGTTCAAATCAATATGTTGAATATGATGATGGTGAAACAGTACAAATAGATGAGAATTCAAGTAATATTAAAGCTACAATTAAGTCAATAATATTATTAACAAATGGTGATAGTGAAAATATGGAGGTTGAGCCATATTATTTAACAAAATAATGGGAGATATGTTCATGAAAAATAAAAAGATTATATTTATTGTTTTAGCTGTTCTTATTATAATTGCTATACTTGCGACAGTGATTGTTAAAAAGAATGCAAATGGTGGGAAGAAAAAAGAAACTGAAAATATTGAATCTTTTGAAACACAAGATATGAGTGTAAATATTGGTAAAGTTGCTACGGCTGGAAAGTATTTAATTGTTGAATATGATGTAGAGATGAAAGATGTGGAAAATACTTTATTTAGTGATGCTACTGATTATATAGACGGGTTTGATTATAAAGTTCAAAGAGAACTTAGAATTGACGGAAATAAGATATTAAGTGTAGATGATGAGAATCAACAAATTGCTTATAAAAAATCTGATACTCAAGCTAGAATTTATGATGTTGTTGATTTATCAGATGTAACTTTAAATGATAATTATAAGTTAGAAGTTAATTTTTTTGATTTTGGTTCGTCAGAAGCAACGGTAAAAGATGAAGATACTGATGAAGAAAGTGATGATATCACTGATGGTGATGAGCAAACTATTGTTAGTAATAGTGGCTTAGAGGAGATTGGTACTTTAAAATTAAACTTGAATAAAGCGGAAACAGATAAAGAGGCAACTTTAGTTGAAAATACAAGTTCATATGATCAAGATAATATTACTATGAGAGTTGAATGTGAAATTCAAATGGCTTCTGCAAAATTTTTAATTGTAAATACGGAAACACAAGCAACAGAAGAGGATTACACGAGACAAGAATTTGATATTAATGTTCAAGACGAAAAGGGAAATACTTTAGATGTAAATAAAGCTCAGGATATTGTTTTTAATATGGAAGATGAATCTTCAATGAAATTACAAGTTAAGACAATACTAGCATTTATTGGGGAAAATAAAGATTTGAAGAATGTAAAACTTCAGGCTTATATATATAATATTGAAAATAATAATGATTCAAAAAATAAAACATGGTATAGCTTAGAGAATCAAGTTTATACTGGTTCAAATAGTTATAATGGAAATGTTAAAGTTACTAGAATTGAAATAGATGATGCAACTGTAAGTTTTTATTTTACAAGAACTGGATTTGTTCCTGCAGAGGATCAAATAATATTAGCAAGAAATTCAAAAAATCAAACTGAATATATTGTGCCTGATAAACTTGAAAAAATAGCCACGAATCAATATGTTGCAACATTTTATGTGCTTTCAATAGCAGATGATGACGAAGAAAAAGATGAATTTGCTACTTCTAGTTTACTTGGAACAAAGAATGCGGAATTTACGATTTTTGAAAATAAACCAAGTAAAATTTTGGGTGAAGGATTTACAGTTGAAATTTAAGAATTCATGTGTGAATAATGAAGCATACTTAAAAAAATATAAAAGCTTGAATAATGGAATCAAGTTGTTTGAATGACAATTTGATTCTTTTTTTCTGTCAATAAATAAATATTTGTTCTGTTCAAAAATTAATTTATTTGATATAATGACAAAAGTATTTTGAAAAAGGAGTTAAAAAATGAATATAAATGAAAAAATTGCACAAGAGTTAAATATTAAAACATCACAAGTTGAAAATACTATAAAATTAATTGATGATGGAAATACAATTCCATTTATTGCTCGTTATAGAAAAGAAGTGACAGGTAATTTAAGTGATGAAACCCTTAGGGAATTCGATGAAAGATTAAAATATTTAAGAAATTTAGAGAGTAGAAAAGAAGAGATTATTAGATTAATTGATGAACAAGGAAAATTGACAGATGAATTAAAACAAGCAATTGAGAAAGCTGAGATTTTATCTGAATTAGAGGATATTTATAGACCTTATAAGCAGAAAAAGAGAACAAGAGCAACTATTGCTAAAGAGAAGGGATTGGAACCTTTGTCTAATATAATTTATTTACAATCTGATAAAAGAGATATTAATGAGATAGCAAAGGAATTTATTGATCCTGAAAAAGGTGTTGAAACAATTGAAGATGCTCTTAATGGTGCAAAGGACATAATTGCTGAAACTGTTGCTGATAATGCTGAGTATAGAAAGAAAATGAAGAAATTATGCAATAGGGAAGCTGTTGTAACTATTAAGGCTGCTAATGAAGATGAAAAATCTCCATATGAAATGTATTACAATTTTAATGAAACATTAAGAACTTTGCCTAGCCATAGAATTTTAGCTATTAACAGAGGTGAGAAGGAAAATTATTTGAAAGTTAAAGTTGAAAAACCTGATGATAAAGTAATTGGATTTATTGAAAATGATATTATAAAAGACAAAAATAGCCAGTTCGGAAAATTGCTAGAAGAGAGTATTGAAGATGGTTACAAGAGATTAATTGAACCTTCTGTTGATAGAGAAATTAAAAGCGAATTGTTTGAAAAAGCTGAGGAGAAGGCAATAAAAGTTTTTGGAAAAAATGCAAAACAATTGTTGCTTCAAGCTCCTATAAAAAATATTACAGTTTTAGGGTTTGATCCTGCTTATAGAACTGGTTGTAAGCTTGCGGTTATTGATAAAAATGGAAAGCTGTTAGATACGGCAACTGTATATCCAACAGAGCCTCAAAATGATGTTGCTGGTGCAACTAAAGTTATTAATGATTTTATTGAAAAATATGATATCAATATGATTGCAATTGGTAATGGAACTGCTTCAAGAGAGTCTGAGATGTTTGTTTCAGATTTAATTTCAAAAAATAAAAAAGAAATTTATTATGCAATTGTTAGTGAAGCTGGAGCTTCTGTTTATTCTGCTTCAAAGCTTGCAACAGAGGAGTATCCAGATATAAATGTTTCTTTAAGAGGTGCTATTTCAATTGCTAGAAGACTTCAAGATCCTTTGGCTGAGCTTGTTAAGATTGAACCCAAAGCAATTGGTGTTGGGCAATATCAACATGATGTTAATCAAAAGAAATTAACTGAGAGTTTGACGGGTGTTGTTGAAGATGCTGTAAATAGTGTTGGTGTTGATGTTAATACTGCGACTCCTTCATTGTTGTCTTATGTGTCTGGAATTAACAAGCAAGTGGCTAAGAACATTGTTGAGTATAGAGATACAAATGGAAGTTTAAAACAAAGAAAAGAATTATTAAAGGTACCTAAGCTTGGAAAGGCTGCATTTGAACAATGTGCAGGATTCATTAGAATATATGATGGAAAAAATCCTTTAGAAATTACAGGTGTTCATCCTGAAAGTTATGATAAAGCGGAAGAGTTATTAACAAAGATGGGATATTCTGTGGATGATTTAGTAAAAAGCGAAAATTTGGCGGAATTAAGGGAAAAATTAAAAAAAGTTAATGTAAAAGAAATGGCAAAAGAATTGGATATTGGTGAGTTGACTTTACAAGATATTATTAACGAATTATCAAAGCCTGGTAGAGATCCAAGAGAAGATATGCCAAAGCAAATTTTGAGAAGCGATGTTTTGAAGTTTGAAGATTTGAAGGAGAACATGGTTTTGAAGGGTACTGTTAGAAATGTTACTGATTTTGGTGCTTTCGTTGATATTGGGGTTAAGCATGATGGTTTAGTTCATATTTCTCAATTGTCTAATAATTTTGTTAAGAATCCTTCTGATGTTGTTGCTGTTGGTGATATTGTTGATGTTAAGGTTATTGGTATTGATCCTGAGAAACAGAAGGTTAGTTTGTCAATGAAGGAAGTTAAATAATTTACAATTTTAATAATTACTGTTGTTATGGGTTGTCATGGGGACGTTCTTTTTGACAATCTAAAAATATAATGATTTAGTATAAAGAAAAGTACATATATAATTTTTTCACACCTTGCTGTCGCATTCCTCGAAATTTAAAAATAAAAATGTCAATTTGGATGTTATCACATCAGATTGACATTTTTATTTTTAAATCGGGTAGAATGCTTCAATCGAACTCACTTCGTTCGTTTGGTCTCTGCGCGGTGATTCAAAAATTTAATATGTATTTTTCTTTTTTCTTATGCAATTAAGTGTTGTAAAAAGAATGTTTTTATGGTAATTGAGATATGATGCTTGGAAGTGTAGTTTCCCCAATAAAATGTCGAAGTTTGTCGAAATAATGTAACGAAAACGTGAATAAAAAGATAAGAAATGTATATGTGATCAAAAAATTTTATTAAAAAACGTTGATATTTTGGGAAATTTTAATTAAATTTTGTCTTTAAAATTTGTTGGTAAATATAATTATGGAATTTAATACCATTGATTTAATATATATTAAATTTAAAATACAGGTAATGTATATTAATTAATATAAGCTATAATAGGAGAGAAATTGTGAAAAACAAAAAGAGATTTATTTTTGGAATGGTATTAATTTTATTGATTTTTTCAATGGGAATTTTTTTGCAAAAATCGATAAATAGAAATGTTAAATTAAATAAAGATGATGTGATGTCATTAACTGAGGCTGAGCAGACAGAAGTTGGTAAAAATTCTAAGATAACGTCTGCAGTAATTACTCAAAGAAAAACAGGTACTGGACCTTGGGATGATAATGATGATGCTGGAAATGATACCTCAGCAGACAATGATATTGTTCGTTCTTTTGATCAAGTAACGTATACTGTTGAGTATACAATGGGATTGAAAGATGGTGCAACAGTTGAAAACTATAAAGGTGGAGCTATTGAAGTAAAGGCTGAATTGCCAGAGACATGTGCAAATGTTGTTAAATGGGACACAGATTCAATGGCATGGATGGAAGATGCAACAGTTTCTAGTGATGGAAGAACTATCACAGGAAAATATACTATGTCTAGTACAGAAATAACAGTACCAGGAAAACAGACTTTAGTATTTGTTTTAAAAGTTTTAGGAGCACCTAATAAACTTGCAATTCAACCAACATTTACATCAAATTTATTAGGTAATGAAGAAAGTGAAAAAGTTTCTATACAAGATTCTGTAGTAACTGTTAGTGCAGCACCAAACTATAATGTTAGAATTAATAGAAATCAAGAATTATCTAGTAAGACTACTGTTGATTATGGAAATGGAGATACATCAGGTAGAATGTATGGATATGGAATTCTTTTAGAGTTATATAACCAGAGTCAAGATAAAGGTTTAAAAGGTATTGAATATCCAAAGGGTGATATATCATTTGATGTTAATTTAAAGCTTGAAAGATCAGGTTTTGGAACGTCAGAATTAGAAGATATTACAGAAGAATGTACACCAGTTTTATGGAATTATAGCATTAATGATTTACATCCTACTTCATTAATAAATAATCGAAAATTATGGACAAATGGTCAACAATATTTTTTGTATATGAATACTTATCCTTTAGGGGTATGGGGAGAAGATAGAACATATAGTGTTAAAAATTCTGGAGATTGGAAAATGACACAAAATGGAAACAAGATATCTGTCAATATAAGCAATTATGAAATTGATGGTATATTTCCAATATATGATTTTGGATATGAAGGAGCCAAAAGAGATACTCCAAAATTTTATAATAATGAAGGCATATTTAGTATTGGATATTTTCAGGTATTTGTACCAGATAATGAGGCAAGTACAGTAGGTGATAGAAACTATTATTTAACGGTCAGCGATAATAATATGTTAGCAATATCTAATTCAGGAGTTACAACGCAAGCACAAGCTAAAACAGATGATGATGAAACACGAGTGCAACATGTAATATATAAGCCAGGATCATATACTCAGATATTATATTTGCTTAATTCAGATTGGAGCAATATGGAAAGTAACTGGGGTCGAGGTGATGCTACTACAAATGTCGGAACTAAATTTATTTTGGTAAGTAAATTTCAAATGAATTTAGGAAATGACTATGATATATATAGTGCTTCAAAATTTATTAAATTCGATGGAGATGCTTTTGAGCCTCAATTATTTTCTACAGATGAAAAATATCATACATTGGCAGGTGGCTTTAAAGGAAATATGAAATTTAATCTTTGGTATGTAACGAAAAAAGATGGAACTAATTGGACATCTCAGACAGATATGAATAATGGAAATATCGAAGATATGAACTTATATGAAAATATTGAAGATATTCCAGATGGTTACATATGCATTGGTGAATTTTTAGAATCTATAGATGGAAATTTATCAGTTGCTTCAGGTGATAATAATTCTATTTATATAGTTTTAAAGGTAAGAGATACTGCAAAGGTTGGTAAAACATATGGATTTACGCAAAGAACTAAAGAATGGAAAGAACAATTAGATAGGAGCATATATACTGTTACAAATAAAAACGTTACATATCCCAAAACAGAATGGGATTCTGGAAATTTACAATATATAAAAACAGAATATGATGATAATGGTGTTATAATCTCAGGAACTCATAAGGGAGGAGTAGTTTATGGAAATACTATTTTAGTAACTGGAGCTACTTTAAATATAACTTCAAAAGCAATAGATGAATCAGGTAATACAAAAGTAAATTATGATCTTGGAAAAAACGAATATGATGTTACATATCAACTTCAACCATCACTTGTAAATGCCAACCTTAAAA
>USQZ01000057.1 GCA_900556975.1 uncultured Clostridium sp.
GAACTCACTTCGTTCGTTTGGTCCCTGCGCGGTGATTCAAAAATTTTATATGTATGTTTCTTTTTAATTAATACTAATTGACAAATAGTGGAAATGATATTATAATAACGTTGTTACCAAAATATGTAAAGATATGATATTAATATATCTATTTAAAGGGAGGTAATTATGAGCAAAACGGAAATGCTTGGTAATGTAACTTTGTGTGTACTGAAACCTGATGCACTTAAGAGGAAGATTGTTGATTCTATAATCAACGATATTCGGAAGAACGAATATGAAGTAGGCAATTTTATTCAGAAGCGTCTTACTGTAGATGAAGTTTGTACTTTGTATTACGAAAGCAAAAATCAACCATTCTTTTTGGATTTGATGAAGTACATGACGTCTGGTGAAGTGGTGATTTGCTTGATTAAAGGTGGCGACAATGTTGTTGAAAGGTTTAACAATTTTGTCGGAGCTACAAACCCACAATACAGCCAGCCGGGTACTTTAAGAAGAAAATATGGAATGAACATTTTGGAGAATACAATTCATTCATCAAATGAGAATAGATTGTATTACGAAATCAAGTGCTTGTACAAGGTTGAGTCTGCTGAAGACATAATTAGCTTTCCTGATTATTTCATGCTAAAGGATGGTACTTATTGTCATACAGTGTCTGAGCATTGCTATGAAAAAGGAAAAGTTATTGGAATACCTAAATACTTTAAAGTTGCAGGTGCTGAAAGAGATACACGGCTTATCAACAGATATCAGTACGCAAGGAACAATTCAATTGAAGAATCTATTTTATACTCAAAGCTTTTTAATAATATACAGGTTGGCAAAGTCGATAGATTCGGAGAAGAACTGTGCTTGTTTAAACCAGAAGAGATTGCTAGAATATACAATCCTTTTGAGAAAACAAAAGACTTATATAATTACGATGGAAATGAAACAATTTTGAAGGATACAAAACAAATAATAGATATAATGATAAATGAACTAGGAATTTTATTAGAGGACATAGGAATAGAAGGAAGCATTTTGCTCGAAGGATATACGGACTGTTCGGATATCGATATTGTTGTTAAAGGGAAAGAATCAGTAAGCATGCTGAGGCAGAACTTTAGCGGTTTGAAGAGAAATCCGGCAATTAAACTGTATGACAAATCTGATCTTAAGTTAATATTCTCAAGAAGAAAAAAATATGCATCGTTTGACACATTGGACGAGATGATTGAACAGGAGAAAAAACGGACAGTTGGGCTGATTAATGGCAGGAGATTCTGGATGCAGCCTATTTTAGGAAACAATTTCTTGGAAATGAAAGAAAAGAGAAGACTGTACAGACTGGGAGAATTTAAGTCGAATGTGGAGATTGTAGATGATACCAATTCTTTTCTCTGGCCGACTTATTATATGGCTTATAATAAGCACTATGGTATTGTGAAGATTGAATGCTATGATCCGGTGTATATGAATCAAGCAGGTCAGTCGGATCAGGTGTTTATTAATGCACCAATGTATATTGATTTGGATACAGAAGAGAAGATTGTTATTTTTGGACCATGGATTAAAAGCAGTCAGGTGTTCAAAAGAGTAAATAAGTAAAAAGTACCTTTTTTATTACCTAGTTTGGTAAGAAGAAAATATCGCTAATTCTAAAAAAGAGTTAGCGATATTTTTAACTCTAATGATGTTTCTAAGTTATATAAGATGATTATTATAATAGTGTTATAAATGTTTATTTTTCTAATATAGGAAAGTTTTCAGAAATTTCTATATACAAAACAAGATTCCAAAATTTTATTTGGAAATAATTACTGATTTTATAGATATTCAATTATTCCTTTTGGAAAAATAATTTTTTCTCCAGATTTAAATTCATTAATGCTAATCCATTCTCCTGGAGAAGCTATATCATCATCTAATATTGTGTAATTTTCTTTCAATGATTCTTCTGGTATTGTAATATCAAATAGATAAACTAATTCATGACCATTTTTCCCATTATAAACAAAGTGGCTATCTATAGTACCTAATTCTTTGTTTACTAAAATATCAATATTTAATTCTTCTTTAAATTCTCTTTTAACCGCTTCTAGCGGAGTCTCATTTTCTTCAATTCCACCGCCCAGACATCTATAGAAGTCTATTTGCTCAACTTTGTCATGACCTTTTTCAACAAGAACTTTGTTATCCTTTATTGTAATACCCAATGCAACTTTTCTTAAATCTTTTTCTTTAAACATAAAAACCCCACCTTTATAATATTTTAAACAGAGGTCATTATACTTTATATTCATGATAAAGTCAAACAATAACCACTTGGTAAAATATGTATATGAGAGCTATTGAGATTTTATGCAAGTTATAATATTATATATGTGGTATATTTATTTAAAAAGAGAGGAAAGTGATTGATATGTCAAATGAAATACTATTGCCGAATTATGAGAAGTCAATATTAAATTTAATAACATCTGTTTTGAAAAAATATGATGTTGAATCTGATTATTCAGAACTTAATGAGCTTAAAGAGATAATTAATAAAGATTATAATAATGTTGTAATGCTTATTTTAGATGGAATGGGAGAGAATGTTTTATCATATAATTCTCCAAATGGATTTTTTGAGCAAAATAAATTATGTAATATTACAAGTGTTTTTCCTTCAACAACAACTGCAGCAATGACTACATACTATTCTGGAAAACCACCTATTGAAACAGGATGGATAGCCTGGACACAATATTTTAAAGAGTACGGAAAATATATTAATGTACTTGCTGAAGAAGATGATTTAAATGGTGAAATATTAGAACAAAAAGATTTGAAAATAGCTGATATAATAGGATACAAACCTATTTATGAAAAAATTCTTGAGAAGAATAAAGATGTTCAAGTATGCGAAATTATGCCTGCATATTGCAGAAAGAAAACAAAATTAACAATTAGCGCTAATAATATTGATGAAGTTTGTTATGGAATTTCAACTATTTGTTCTTGTAATAAGAAGAAAAATTTTGTATTTGCATATTGTGATAATCCAGATGGGATTTTACATAAGACTGGTTGCCACTCACCAGAGACAAAAGAGTTTATCAAGATGGCTGAAGATAGGGTAGAACAGCTGGTTGGTGAGTTACGAGGAACGAATACACTTCTAATTATTTCAGCTGATCATGGTCATAATGATATAAAAGAAAAGGTTAGTATTTTGGATTTGCCTGAAATTGAAGATTGTTTAATTATGCCACCTTCGTTAGAGGCAAGAGCAATTAGTTTTAATGTAAAAGAAGATAGAAAACAAGATTTTGAAAATGAATTTAATAAAAGATTTAAAGATACATATATTTTATATACAAAGGAAGATTTTATAAAATCTGGTTTGATGGGTAATGGAAAGCAACATAGAAAGATAGATGATTTTATTGGAAATTATGTTGCGATTGCGGTTTCTGATACAATTATTGCACTTGAGAATTATTCTAATATGGAGAGAAAAAGAAAATCAGAGAAGAAGTCTACTCATTGCGGGCTTACGAGAAATGAAATGTTAGTTCCAGTAATTGCATTTGAAATATAATTATGAAAATACCAGTATGTAGTTCGTTATACTTACATACTGATATTATTTTAATGACTAGTTTCAAATCATATTATAAGGTTGTTTTAAGTACAAGTTTATTCTATGCAATTAATTTTTTCCGAATAAATTGAAAAGTACAAGCATATGATTATAAAAAAGAGAAAAGAGGATATGTGTATGAGTGAATTAGTATTTTTTAATGAAAAAGCTTCAAAGGTTTGTAATGATGTTGATGAACTAAGAGGAGTATGGCCGCCAAAGGTAGAGGATAAAAATTTTTTAAATGAGTATTTAGAATCTAGAAATTTTGTGTCAAATAAAAACGACGAAATTGGTAATTTTGAAAAAGAAATGGCACAATATTTAGATACTAAATACTTTTCTTTTTTTGAGTCAGGCGCTTCAGCATTGCATTCAGCTTTAATTGCTTGTGATGTTTCATATGGAGATGAGGTTATTGTTCCTGCATGGACGTTTGCAGCGCCAGCATTTCAAGTAATTAGAACAGGTGCGATTCCTATATTTGCAGATGTTAAAGAAGATACATATAACATAGATGAAGGACAAGTTGAAGAATTATTAAATAAATTCAAAAAGGTAAAGGCGATTATTGCTGTTAATATGCAAGGTTATCCAAGTAACTTGAAAGAACTTAGAAAAATTGCTGATAAATATGGAGTTAAATTAGTTGAAGATTGTGCTCAGGCATTTGGAGCAAAAATTGATAATAAATATGTAGGAACATATGGCGATATAGGATGTTTTAGTTTTATGTCTGTGAAGCAATTGGCTTCGTGTGGAGAGCTAGGAGGACTTTGTACTAATAATGTAGATTTATTTAATAAGGCTAATTCTGTTAAAACATATGCTCAAAAGATTGTAGAAGGTGATCTTAATTTTTATTATAATTCTTTTACTTATGGATATAATTATAAGCCTAGTGCACTTAATTGTTTGTTTTTGAGATACCAGTTAGAAAATTTTGATAATGTGATTAAGAAGATTCAAAAAAATGCAGATAAACTAACAGAATATTTAAAAAATAATATTGATTTTTTGAATCCTCCTAAAATAGAAAATGGCTATGAGCATGTGTATCATTTATATAGAATTAATTGCGATGTAAAAAAAATAGGAGTAGAGAATGTTCGGAAAGTTCAGAGAGATAATTATGAAAGTATTGAAAGCAGAGGGATTGACTACACGATTGTATCAAACTCATCCTGTTTATAAGCAACTGATATTCCAGAAAATTTTTGATGGGGACGAATATCCATGGAAATTTAATAAGGAGTATATGGATTTATATAAAGAGAATTATTCAAACTATAGCCATGTACAGACATTAAATGTGATTGATAATACGTTTGCAATTGGGAACAAAAGTTCTGCACCATTTTATTTTATGCAAGATGAGGTCATAGATTTGTATATACAGGGATTTGAGAAGATTAAAGAGAATATAAATCAAATAGTGGAGTATTGTAATGATGAGGAAGAGTATCATAGTCCATATGAAGGAATTGCTAGGTTATCAGATACTAATGGAAAATTTATTTAATTATTATATAAAATGAAAGTTGTCTGAAATTCTTAGTATATAGAATTAAAAATATAAATACTTTATAGAAACCTAAAATAAGCGAATCTATTTTTTGTAGATTCGCTTATATAAATTATTCTTCAATAATTGGTGGAATGAAATTTTCAATAGCATTTCTTAATTTCGGATGATAGATTACAAAATGAATTGCTGGACTATTATCTTTTGAAATCATAATGTATTTTTGATCATGAAAAGTTACTTGAATATTTTTAAATGTACGGTTTGGACTTTTTGTTAATTTATAATTAGGTGTAATTTTTTCGTATTCTTGAGTTAATTTTAAATGGTCTTTATATTCATCATATGTATAATAAATTTTCTTTTCGTAAAAACATGTAGAAAGTGATAGCGAAATTAAATGTTTTTCAAAATCAGCTTTCGAATATTCAAAGTAGTCATCTTCTAAAATGTTTTTTTCAACTATATCAGATATAATTTTTTTCTTTTTTTCTATTTCTAAATAGATTGCGTTTATATCCACTTCTGAAACTTTATTTCTTTTTAATATTTTGGCTAATAATTTTTTTGACATAGTGTGAATGGGGAGCGAAGATAAAATTCTTCTACGTTTTCCTTCTAATTTGGAATTTGACATTAAGAAGGCATTGAATTCATTTTGATTTTCTGCACGGTATATATCCATAAGTGAGTTAGCTTTTTTCAATAAGTGATCGGCTTTTGATTTGTAGTAGGCAATTTCTGATTTATTTGTAGTTAAATAATATTTTCCATCTGAATGATAGCCATTTATACTTTCGCCATTAAGAGCTACAGTTCCTGAAACATAGTTTAAGTGACCATAAATATTTGTATTTGCATTTTTAAAGTAGAATGGAGAAATTTGACCTGTCATATAAATTGGAATCCAACTTTCTAGTCCAAGCATCATTTCTTCAAATGGTCTATCTAGGTTATGAATTATATTTAAATGTAATCCTTTTTTTAGAGTCATAGCAATTGCAAACATCCACTTTTTGCCGAAGTCTACGTCTTCTGCCATATCTTCCATTGGCATATCGCTACACATGAAGACTGGTTCAGTTGATTTTGAAAGTACAGTTGCTTTGAAGAAATCTAGTTCACCTTTTTTCATTTCTTCTAGACCATAGTAGTTTCTTGAGGAAGCTTTGTAAAATGGCACAAAAGGAATTTTCATCTCATCAAAATGAATTGCTTTTATGTATTCATTTAAATCGAATGTGTCTAAATGATTTAGGAAATTGCTAACATATGTACTGTCTGAATATGAGTTATTTGAAATCCATTTATTAAGTTCTGAGTAATAGTCTGTTTCATTTTCTATGTCTGCTATTGAGCAATCCATTAAAATAGAAAGAGTTTCTTTATTTTCAGTGGTTTTATATTTATTTACTATAAATGAGCAAACTGCATTTATGAATTCTTTCGGTTTGGATGGATTTCTGTTTCCTGAACGAATTTTAGAAATGAATGAAGCATCATATCCAATAAAACGTGATAGTTCAGCAATGTTGATGTTTAATGCAGAAATAATTGCGTTTATATTTTTGCTTAAATCTTCAAAATTAATATCTATATCGTTTAATGAACTAGCTAATTTACTTGAAATTTCTTTTTTAGTTAGTTCTATATTGTTGTTCTGACTAAGTTCATATAAGCCATCAACTAATTGATCAAATTGTTTGCTTTTTAGTGTTGGTGTTCGTTCTCCTTTTCTGTAACGACTAATAACTGCGGATGATAATTGTGAAGTAGTTGATAGGTCTTTTGATGAGCAATTAATTTGTTCTATATATTTGTTTAATACTTCTGAGAATGTCATGGGTACCTCCGTAATTTTTAAAAGATGAGTCTATTATAACACATTTATTTAATATGCCAAGTTATAACTAGAGTTTTGATTTTTGATTACCAAAGAGTCATGGAATTTTTGGCAATAAAATACATATGAGAAATGTTATATGATAGAATGAATTTGAAAAATTGTGAGAAAGGAGAAAAACTATATTTGGTTAATAAGTAATAATGAACTTAAAAAAAATATGAGGAGGAAAAAAAGTGAAGATAAAAAAATTGTTAATAATATTAGCTATTATGATTGCTAGTATATGTTTGCTTAGTATTTCTAATAAAGTGAATGCTTATACAATTACTGATGATGGTGAATATGCTTTGGTATTGGTTCAATCTTTATTAGGCGATGAAGACATTGATGGGATGGCTGCAAAGGTTATAAGATTTAATGTGGATAGTGAAGATGAGGTACTTAAGATTTCTGAATTAACTAAAGGGGTGCAGGCTTTTAACGGAAAAAATGTTTTTTCTCATTGGAAGGCTACGAAAGATGGAGTTGATGATGAAGTTACAGCTGCTAATTTTACTAGCGATGGAAGTGTTTGGGCAGATAGGAATACTGAAATTAAATTTACAAAAGGTTTGAGTGTTAGCCCTGTATTTTCTGATACTGCTTTAAAGGGAACTGGTACATATTATATTACTTTAGATGGGTTTGCCGGTAAGGTTGAAGGGAAGAACAAGATGAGAATTACGGTTGATGCAAATTCATTTTCAGGATATGATGTATCAAAATTGACTGCTACTAGAGATGGATGTACATTCTGCGGTTGGGGATATAATGGAAAGCTTGTAAGTTCAATTGATAAGAGCTTCTTTAGTGATTCTGATGCAGTTGAGTTAACAGCTACATATAAAGAAGATAATTTTGATAGCAATGATAATCGTATATTAAATTTAAATGCTAATGGTGGTACTGTTGATGGAGAGACTATAAAACAATGCAATTATTTAGGTGGAGATAATTCTGGCACGAATATGTCTTTGTTCCAATATGTTCCTGTAAGAACTGGTTACAAGTTTGTTGGATGGAATACTAAAGCCGATGGAAGTGGAAAAATGCTTAACTATATTTATTGGAGAGCTTGGGATAAAAATGGTTCAGACGAGTATGAGAAGAGCGATTTAGATGAAACTATGGGAATGTATAAGTATGTGATTTTATATGCTTGCTGGGAGAAGGCTTCAGAGCCTGAGGATAGTAAGAATGTGATTGAGAGTAGTAGTGGAATTAAGGGTTCGATTACTTTTGATAAAGAAATTGATAGTGAGTATAGATTAGATATTCAAGAGGCTGAGGTTGCTCAGGAATGGGCTGACCAAGGTATTAAATTTATAGCTGATATTAGAGTACTATGGTGTGATGATGTTGTTGAGATAAATGGCATAAAGATGAAGATTAAAATTGCTTTGCCTGATGATTTAAAAGGGTTTGATTCATACGAGGTTGTTTATCTTCTTAGAGGAAAAATACGTGATAGATTGCCTGCAACTGTTGAGGATGGATATCTTGTGTTTGAAACTACTCATTTGAGTGAGTATGGAATTATTGCTAAGAATGTTGAAAATGATAATACTGGTAAAACAGAAGATGATTCTAAATCAACTGAGGTAGAGAAAAATGAAACAGTAGAAAATAATGAAACACATAATCCTAAGACTGGCGATGATATTTTGATGTATGTTGGAATTGGATTTGTGTCTATTGTTGGATTGGCTACTTGTAGAAGGCGTTTTCAACGTAAATAATTGATTAGAGAGTTAATAGGGGAAGAGGTAAACCATGTTGCCGGAAGGCGATGTGGTTTATTTTTATTACGCCTTTAGCTTTGTGAAACGAAGTGAAACAACAACCGCCAGCTATGCTGG
>USQZ01000058.1 GCA_900556975.1 uncultured Clostridium sp.
GACAAAGAAACTGGAGAAGAAATTGACGAACCAACAAATATTCCAGGACACGAAGACGATGATTATAAGACAGAACCTAAAGACGTTCCAGGATATGACTTAATCGAAGAACCAGAAAACAAAGATGGAACAATGACAGCTGATCCGATAGACGTAATCTATTATTACAAGAGACCAGCAAAGGTTATAGTAAATTATTATGATATAGATACAAAAGAAAAATTAGCAGATGAAATAGAGATTACAGGACATCAAAATGATGATTATACAACAGAGCAAAAAGATATTAAATATTATGAAATCGCTAAAGTACCAGAGAATAAAGATGGCAAGATGATTGTTAATGTAACAAAAGAGGAAAACGGCAAAGAAATTGTAGATGATACGACATACGTAAATTACTATTATAGAAAATTAATCTTTAACTTGAAGGTAGACAAAACAATTGCAAGTGTAATTGTAAATGGACAAGAAACACCAATCAACGGAAACCTAGGAAAAGTTGAAGTACATAGAAAGAATATTTCAACAGCAAATGTAAAAGTAGTTTACAAGATTAAAGTAACGAATGACAGTGAGTTAACAGGTAAAGCAAATGTAGTAGAAAATATCCCAAGCGGAATGACAATGATAGCAGACAACAATCCAGGATGGACAATAAATGAAACTACAGCAAGCATTGAAACAGATGAAATCAAACCAGGAGAAAGCAGAGAATATCAAGTAGTCCTTGGATGGCAAAATGGTGATGGCAATATTGGAACTAAAGAAAACATTGCAAGTATAATTACAGAAAACGAAGCTGGATTTGAAGAAAAAGATAAATCAGATAACGAAAGCAAAGCAGACTTAATCGTGGCAGTAGGAACTGGTGAAGTTCCATATATTGCAATTGCAGGAAGCATTTTATTGATAATGATTTCAATAACAGCAGGAATTTACGTAATTAAGAAAAAACGTCAATAATAGAAGTCAAAAAAATTAGGAGATTAACAGTAAGTTAATTCTCCTAATTTTTTTTGATCAATATAATTAATTTTTACCTCACCGCACTTGCTTTTTGGAAAAAAATGTTATATACTATCACGCATAGGAAATGAGAATAAGCGGAGTGCGTTGCCACCTTTAACTCTTTGATGTATACATACTACTTCCACGACTTATAGTTGTGAGATTGATACATGGAGGTGGTTAATATGGTAGAGCTATCAGTATTACATATTACATACCTACTTTTCTTTGGATTAGTAGGATTAACTATCATAAATGTTGCCTTGTTAATCATCGTTTGTACTTTACTACATAGGCAATAAAAAATAAGCCATTCTGCTTTTGCCCAACGAATGGCTTATCTATTCTTTGGCAACCACTTACGTGGATTTCATTTCCTACTTTTATTATATACAGAGATGAAAAGTTTGTCAATGAAATTTGGAAAAAATTAGACACAAATAAAAATAAAGTAATAATACATATGTCGAAAAACGTCATACGAAAATAATTGACAATAAAAGGAAATCGTAGTATAACTAATACAGTTATTTGAATATTAAAAAATGGGCCAATAATTATAAGGATTATTGAGCCCATTTTTTATGTTTAATAACATATTTTTAACGTAAATGGCCATTTACATCGAAAGGAGTACTAATTATAGAAACAAATAAAGAACAAGAAAATAAAAAATTAATGCCGACAAATGATTTTATATTTAAAAAAATATTTGGAAGTGTAGGAAGTGAAAAAATAACAACATCCTTATTGGAAGCAATATTAAAAATAGATATAACGGTAATCGATTTAGACAAAAATCCAATAACAGAAAAAGAAGTGCTTGATGACAAATTAGGAGTAATGGATATAAGACTAGAAATCAACGGTAATGTAGATTGCGATGTAGAAATGGAAATGGTTAATCGAGGAAATATAGAAATAAGGCTAATGAGATATGTATCAAAAATATTTATAAGAGGATTAAAGGTAGGAGAAGACTATATAGAAGCAAAAGATTCAATAGCAATACTGGTAGCGAATTTTGAGTTAGCCAAGCATAAAGATATTAAGAAAATACTAACAGAATACGAAATGAGAGAGAAAAATTATGGAAATATAGTCTTGACAGACAAGATTAAAGTTTATATACTTGAATTACCAAAGATAGAGAGAATGAAAAGTGAAGACAAAAACTTAAACCTTTGGATTAAATTTATAAAAGATTTAGAGGTGAAGAAATTGGCTGATAACAAAGAAAAAGATGAAAAGTTAGAAGAAACAATAAAAGCAATACAAGAAGCTAAAAAGAAGTATGAAGAATTATGTCAAGATGAACATGCAAGATATATAGCAGAGCTAAGAGAAAAATATGTAGAAGAAACGGCTTCTGTAAGGCAAATGGGATATGAAGAAGGAAAAGAAACAGAAAAGAAAAAATAGCAAAAATGATGAAAGACAATAATTATTCAAATGAAGAAATCATGCAAATTACTGAATTAAGTAAAGAAGAAATAGAGAAACTATAAAGTGTAATTTTTGAAATAATTATTAAAAAGTAAAGGACATTATATTTAATTTTTGAGTGACGTGCAGTTTGAAAATTTTTCTCTAACCTGCTAAACAAAGTTTAGTAGGTGGGAAAATATTTTAGCAAGGAACGAGAAAATAAATATAATGTTCTTTTAAGCTAATAAAAAAATTTAATATGTATTTTTCTTTATAGTTAATTATTTGTCGAAAGATGTAATACGAAAATAATTGACAATAAAAGGAAAACATAGTATAACTAATACAGTTATTTGAATATAAAAAATACGGGCCAAAAACATAAGTCAAAGGTCCGTATTTTTTGCACTTAAAACAAAGGAGGTAAAGAATGAATAAAGAAAAAAAGATAAAATTAGCAATCACCATAACAATAGGAATCATAGCAATTATAGGAACAATTAAACTAGTAGATATTTATTATGAAAAGAATAATAAAGAACAAATAAGCATATCAAATTTTATTGAAAATGAAACTGAAGATGAAAAAGGCAACACCAAAATAAAAGTATATATAACAGGAGAAGTAAAAAATCAGGGAGTAATTGAATTAGAAGAAGGCGATAGAATAGCTGATGCGATTGAAAAAGCTGGAGGACAAACAGAACAAGCTAGTTTGAAAAATGTAAATTTAGCATATCAACTAGAAGATGGACAAAAAATATATATACCCAACGTAAACGATAATGAAACAGAAATAATTGATGATGGCGCAAGCGGAGTAGTTGATGATACAACAGCAAACCAAACTGTTGTAAATATTAATAAAGCTGATGAAACAGAATTGCAATCTTTAAATGGAATAGGAGAAAGTTTGGCCACAAGTATAGTGCAATACAGAAAAGAAAACGGAAAATTTGAAACAATAGAAGATTTAAAAAATGTTCCTGGAATAGGTGATAGTAAATTTGAAAACATTAAAGAATATATAAAAGTAAAATAAAAAAGTTGCCAATAGTTTTTAGAAAAGTCGTCCTTAAGACATAAAAATAACTTTTAGAAATGTCACCATTAGATAGTTAAGGCAAACTAATCAAGGGTGACATTATCACAAAAGTGAAATAAAAAAGTTGACATAATGAGATATACAAAGTATAATACAACTGTAGTAACTATATAAAAACCTTAATAAAATAAACCAGGAGGTAACGACATGAATGAAGAGATTAAGGTAACACGGGATAAGAAAGATAGGAGATATTATGTAGTGAGCTTTGTAGATGGAGATAATATTCGATGCAAAGTATCGGTCATCAATAAAGTTGCGGAACAGATTCCGGATACTACACCGGAGGAAATTGCACCACTCGTAGTTCGAGTAAAAAGCAAAGCGACCAAGTTCAGCACCGGGCGCTCAGCCAAAATGAACATCACTATAGATGGCATAGGAGAAACTCTGGGCAAGTTACTTGCTGAATATGATTACGACTATGATCGCATAAGAGAGATCATAGAGCTACTCACTGTACAGGAAGTTGAGGAATTATTCAATTCCGAAGATCCAGTGGAAACACTGGAAAATTTCTGATGCTAATTAGGTTCTCCGTTATGTTCCCGTTAGTACCAACTTAGGGTACAGAAAAAACTCCGAGTCCACAAAAGACTTGGAGTTTTTCCATTATATAAAAAGATTAATTCAAAATGATTTGATATTACAGTAAAAATAATATGCAGAAACCATAAATTAAGATTACTAGCATACAAAAACAAAAGACTGAAATCTTTTAAGATTTCAGTCTTTATTTGTTGGTTGCGGGGGCAAGACTCGAACTTGCGACCTTTGGGTTATGAGCCCAACGAGCTGCCAACTGCTCCACCCCGCGATGTTGTAACCAAGTACATAAACTATTATAGCATGCACTATATCCCTTTGTCAATACAATTATATGTAAAAATTTAATAAATATTACTAAAATTTTAAACTTTTTAGAAAATACAATTTACTAAAATCTTTTATGTTGCTCAAAAAAAGATTTCGAATCTTTTTCCATTAAGTTTGAGGGAGTTTCCTTATTTTTAAAATTAATAAAATGAATCGAAAATTAGCATAAAAGGAAAATTTTTAAAAAAGACTGTACAAAAAAAATAAATTGTGCTAAAATCAATTTATATAAGGAAAAAAATGATTAATTCTAATATAAAAAGGAGGAGAAATATTATGAAAAAGAAAACTATAATTAAGATAATGTCAATTGCTTTAATGGTAGTTATGATAGCTATGTGTTTAAACAATGTTGTATTAGCAACAGGGGAAGACACAATGGCATTACCTGGTGGAAAATCAACTACAACATCAGGAACATTCCAAAATATCTTAAATAAAATTTTAGGTATAACACAAGTTATTGGTGTAGCTATCGCAGTTATAATGTTAATTGTTTTAGCAATAAAATATATTTCAGCTGCACCTAGTGACAAAGCAGATATCAAGAAAAGCGCTGTTGCATACATAGTTGGTGCTGTTGTATTATTTGCTGCATCAGGAATATTAGGAATTATTAGAACATTTGCTGAAAATAACATCAAAGATGGAACTGACTAATATTAAAAATAGTTGACTTAAGAAATGAATGTAAAATGAAAAAGGATTATCATTTTTTATGATAATCTTTTTTTATAAAAAGAAGGTGAGAATATGCATAAAAAGATAACAAGAATAATAAGTATACTAATTATAATATTATTTACATATTGTTTAACGAACAATGTATTTGCAATAGAAGTAGATACACAAGGACTTGATGTAAAGGGCGGTTCACCACGGAAGCACATTAGATGATCCAACTACAATAGTAGAAGATAAACCTGGATTAAAGGGTGTTGATTCATTATATGATACAGGTAATATTATATTAGGTATTTTTCAAGCAATAGGTGCAGGAGTAGCTGTTATAGCTGCATTAATTCTAGCTATAAAATACATGTATAGTTCTCCAAATGAGAAGGCTGATATCAAATCAAAATTAATACCATTTATAATAGGTGGTGTTCTAGTTTTTGGTGCGGTATCATTAGTAAGAATAGCAGAAACATTTTCAGGAGAAATTTTAGGTTAGAAAGGAATCTGTTATGAGAAGAAATAAAATTTATAATAAAATTTTACTTACTTGTATGATGATAATATCAATATTATTTGCATTATCTAAATTTGCGTTAGCAACTGATAGAATAGCGCCCGTTGCAACAGCAACTGGAAGCTTCTCAAATGTAATGAATGTTCTTATTGGAGTATTTCAGGTAGTTGCGGTGGGAATAGGGGCAATAATGATTGTTGTATTAGCAATAAAGTATATGTCTTCAGCGCCAAGTGATAAGGCAAAGATAAAGCAACATGCAGTTATATATATAGCAGGTGCATGTATTGCATTTGCAGCATCAGCTGTAATTCAAATAATAAAAACATTCACAACAGAAGTTTTACAATAAATAAAAGTAAGAGACAGAAGATAAGATTATACGAAAATGTATAGTCTTATTTTTTCGTGAAAATAAAAATATATAACAATATAGTTACAAATGTAAAAAAATGTTGAAAAGAATAGGAAAAGTATATTATAATGATAGTAACTAGTATTATAAGGAGGAAAAGGCATGAAAGTCTTTAAATATATTTTTGTAGTTATTACAGCATTAATTTTAATAAACGCATTACAACCTGCTGTAAGTGCAGTTCAGGTTAAATCTTTTGATGAAATGAAAGATGCATTAACAGATTGGAAAAGCAGAGGACAACAAGACAATGCTGGCGTTAATGCAGGAGATTTAAAACAAATTGTAATTCCAGTAATAAATATACTAACTGTAATTGGAGTTTTCGTCCTTGTTGCAGTTACTATAATTATGGGTATTAAATATATGTTTGCTACACCAGATGTGGCAGCAAAACTTAAACAACAACTAATAGGATTAGTCGTTTCAGCTGTTGTAGTGTTAGGTGCTACAGCAATTTGGAAAATAGTATATAACGTATTAAATAGTACAAATTTATAATAAAATGAACAAAGGAGGAAATTATGGGAACATATTATATTCCTAGAAATCTAAGAGGAGAAACTAGAATTTTTTATATTTTCACAATAAAGTCATTAATATCAACAGCATGTGGATTATTATTTGGATTAATATTTTTATTAATATTTATGGTGCTAGGGTTGAAACTAGTTGGAATAGTAATTACAGCGGTATGTTCGTTAATTGGATATGTAGTTGGAGCATTTAAAATCCCAACAATATCTGGAATACCAGTAACTAAGAAAATAGGTGGAGAACCTATAAATGAAATTGTAGCTAGATGGATAAAATTTAATAAAAATAAAAAAATGTACGTATATACAAAGGAGGAAAAATAGATGAGTCTTATCACTATATTACAAATTGTTCTAGCAATATTAGTATTTATAATTATAGCATTAATAGCTGCATATGGATTGATTGTCTATATGAATAATAGAAAAGAAGAAGAAGAACAAGAAGCAGCATTAGGAATTGAAAACGAAGAACTAAAAGATTTTAATGGAATGCCAAGAGAATCAATATTTAAATTCATGGAATTTGATGAAGTTAAAGATAATATGATTATCAGAAAAAACAGATCACAATATGTAATGATTGTTCAATGTTCAGGTGTTAATTATGACCTTATGTCTGAAGATGAAAAAATCGCAGTTGAAGAAGGATTTGTTCAATTCTTAAATACATTAAGATTTCCAATCCAATTATATATTCAAACAAGAAGCTTAAACTTAAGAGATATAGTTGATGAGTACAAAAATAAAGTATCAGAAATTGCCCAAGATATTGAAAAAGTTAAAGCAAGAATTCAAGCTGCAAAAGATACAAAAAATGAAAGATTACTACAAAAACTTCAATTTGAAAAAACAAGAAAAGAAAGAGTTTTAGATTATGGATTAGACATAACTGAATATGTCGCAAGAATGAGTTTGAATAAAAACGTACTACAACAACGTACGTATTTAATTCTTTCATATTATGCAAGTGAGGCTGGAGCAAGTGCAGATACTCCTCAAGAAGAAATGGATGGAATGTGTTTCTCTGAACTATATACAAGAGCACAAACAGCAATACGTTCATTACAAGCTTCAGAAGTAACAAGTAGAATTTTAAGTTCAGAAGAAATATGCGAATTATTATATATTGCCTATAACAGAGATGATTCAGAATTATTACAATTCTCTAAAGCACTAGATGGTCAATATGATGCATTATACTCAACTGGAAAAGATGTACTTGAAAAGAAACAAGAAAAATTAGATGCTGAAATAGCAGACCAAGCTCTTGAATTAGCAACAGAAAGTATAGTAAGAGCTGATAAGTATAAACAAATTGAACAATTAAAAAGAGAACAAAGAATAAAAGAAAAAGCTACTGAATTAGTAGATGAGTATAAAGATCAAATGGATGAAGTGACTTATAAAGGTGCAAAGGAAGAAATCAAGAACGCAAAAATTAAACCACAAAAAGAAGACTAAGGATAAGGAGGATTTGTAATGAAGAAAAATAAAAAACAAGCAAACAATAATGAAGAAGAAATACTAGAAGAGAAAAAAGAAGAAAAAGAAGCAGCAAGCTTCTTAGAAAAAAATAGAAAAGGACTTAAAGATTTAATCGCACCAGCAGGAATAGATGCATCAAATCCAAATTATCTACAAATCGCAGCAGGAAGAACAAGATATGCAAGAAGTATGATAGTTTCAACAATCCCAAGAATGTGTACTTTCCCAGAATTCTTAAGAGGAATGTATACATTTGGAGATTTAAATGTATCTGTATTCATTAATCCAGTAGGAGAAAACACATCTCAAACAGAGTTAAATAGAACAATCAACGAATTAGAGTCTGAAAGAATTGTTGCATGGGATAGAGGAGATATCAACAGAGAGAGAATCCTAGCACAAAAAAGAGCTGAAGCTGAAGAACTTAGAGATCAAATCGCAGCAGGATTTAACAAACTATTTGACGCATCAATTATATGTACACTATTTGCATATAGTATAGCAGAGCTTGATAAATATACAGAATTACTTTCAGCAGAAATGTCAAAGAACTTGATTGGTGTTAAACCAGCATGGGCAATTCAAGATGAAGCATTCAGAAGCAATATGCCATTCTTGGATAATAAAATTAGAAAAATACATACATTTGACAGACGTTCAATGTCAACAGTATTCCCTTTCTTTACATCAGAAATTGGACATGAAAAAGGTATTCCACTAGGATTTAATAGACAAACAGGATTACCAATATTATTTGATAATTTCAGCCCAACACTT
>USQZ01000059.1 GCA_900556975.1 uncultured Clostridium sp.
ATTAATTGACATTTCAAAGATGAACTTCCACAGTTTAAAACTAAAACTTTCATATTAGCTTCCTCCCTTAATATTTTCTTTTTTAGGTAGCATGCCGATTCGGCAAGTATGCTACTTAGCTATACTTGATTAGCACTTAGAATTTATATTATATTTAGTCCTGCTAAAATTATAATTAAATTTCATTCGCGATATCAATGTACGATTTATTTTTATAATGTAAAATTATAAAGACGTATTTTTATTATATCAAGATTTTAGGCTAAAAATCAACCTTTTGAGGCAAAAAAACTAGAAGTTTTACAAAAACTTCTAGTTTTTTTCAATTATTTATTATTTTCTACAATTCTCTTTGTATCTCTTGCTATTACCATTTCTTCGTCTGTTGGAATAATATAAACTTCAACTTTTGAATCTTCGCTTGATATTTTTGTTTCTACACTTCTAACATTATTTTTTTCTAAATCAAGCTTAACTCCCATCCACTCTAAGTCTTCACAGATTTTCTTTCTTATATTAATTTGGTTTTCTCCGATTCCACCTGTAAAGATTATTGCATCTATTCCTCTTAGAGTAACTGCATATTTTGCTATGAATTGTGCTATTGTTTGTGTGAATAATTCAATTGCTACTTGTGCTTTTGGTTGGTCATCTTTGTATGATGCTAATTCTATTTCTCTGAAGTCTGGATCTAATCCTGTTATTCCATATAATCCAGATTTTTTATTTAATATTGTGTTAACTTCTTTTGCTGATAAGTTTTCTCTTTCCATTAATTCTGTAACAACTGATGGATCTAAGTCTCCAGATCTTGTTACCATTGCAATTCCACCTAATGGAGATAATCCCATCGATGTATCTTGTGATTCTCCGTTTTTAATTGCACAAATTGATGCACCTTGTCCTAAGTGGCATGTAACTATTTTTAAATCTCCATCTTTTTTGTCTATGATTTCTGCAGCTCTTTTTGAAACAAATTGATGTGATGTTCCATGGAATCCATATTTTCTGATTCCATATTTTTCATAGTATTCATAAGGAATTGGATATAAGTAATTTTCTTTGGGCATTGTTTGATGAAATGCTGTATCAAAAACTCCACACATTGGAACTCCTGGCATTTCTTTTTGACAAGCTCTAATTCCTAATATTGTTGCTGGATTGTGCAATGGTGCTAAGCTTGAACAACTTTCATATTTCTTAATAACATCTTCTGTTATTAAAACTGATTGGTTAAATATTTCTCCACCATGTACTAATCTGTGTCCTACTGCATTTATTTCTGATAAATCTTTTATTACTCCATAATCTTTGTGTACTAATTGTTGTAATACTATTTTCAAAGCTTCTTCATGGTCTTTTACAGGTTCTTTTACTACATATTTTTCTCCGTTTACTTTATGTGTAACAAAAGATTCTTTTTCACCTATTCTTTCAAAATTTCCTTTTGCTAAAAGTTTTTCATTTTCCATATCTATTAATTGATATTTTAATGATGAGCTTCCACAGTTTACTACTAATATTTTCATTTTATTCTTTCCTTTCTTTTTATCTTTGTGTGAGCATTTTTCAGCTCCTACTTTTTATTTTGTTTGTCCTTGTACTGCAGTTATTGCAACCACTCCAACTATATCATCACTTGAGCAACCACGAGATAAGTCGTTTACTGGTTTGGCAATTCCTTGGCATAAAGGTCCATAAGCTTCTGCTTTTGCTAAACGTTGTACTAATTTATATCCTATATTTCCAGCATCTAAATTTGGAAATACTAATGTATTACATTGTCCTGCCACTTCACTTTCTGGTGCTTTGCTTTTTGCAATTTCAGGAATTATTGCTGCATCTAATTGCAATTCTCCATCAGATTTAATGTTTGGATATCTTTCTTTAAGTAATTTTGTAGCTTCAATTACTTTTTCTGTTAATTCAGATTTTGCACTTCCATATGTTGAATATGAAAGCATTCCTACTTTTGCTTCTTTTCCAACTAATTGCTCAAAGCTTTTTGCAGATGATGCTGCAATTTCTGCTAACTTATCCCTATCTGGATTTTCATTTAATCCGCTATCTGCAAATACAAAAATTCCATTTTCACCATATTCACAATTTGGAACGTTCATTAAGAAAAACGCTGATACAAGTTTTGTCCCTGGGGCTGTTTTTAGAATTTGAAGTGCTGGTCTTAAAGTATCTGATGTTGAATGAGCTGCTCCTGACACAAGTCCGTCAGCATCTTCTCTTTTTACCATCATCATTCCAAAGTATACTGGATTTTTAATTATTTTTTTTGCATCTTCTTCTGTAATTCCTTTTGCTTTTCTTAATTCATAAAAAGCTTGTACATATTCAGCATATTTTTCTGATTTTTCTGGATCAATAATTTCAATGTTTGTAATGTCTATATTATTTTCTTTTGCTAATTCTTTTGTTTTTTCAATATTTCCTATTAATATTATTTTAGCAAATGCCTCTTTTTCAACTTTGCTTGCTGCTTCAAGAACTCTTTTGTCTTCCGCTTCTGGAAGTACAATTGTCTTTATATCGGTTCTTGCCTTCTTTTTCATTTCTTCTATGAAATTCATATTATCCTCCTTAAATTTATAAGTTCGGTTTGTCTAGATTATATAAAATTGACTTCTCAAAGTCAATATAATAAAATGATAATACTTATTATTTAGGAAATGTGTGGTGCTTATGAAATTAACATATATTGTTACTGATTCTGATGAATCCATTAAACAGATTTTGAAAAATAAATTTAATATGTCTGATAGGTTTATATTGAAATTAAAAAGTTCAAATTCAATTTATATAAATGGCGTGCCTGTATTTATAAATTATAAAATTCAAGTTAATGATATTTTAACTATAATTGAAAATTCTAAAGAAGATTCTTCAAATATAGTGCCTAATTCTAATATTAAATTAAACATATTATATGAAGATGATTTTTTATTAATTGTTGATAAACCTTCAAACTTACCTGTACATCCTTCAATTTTACATTATGAAGATTCACTTTCAAATGCGGTTAAATATCACTTTGATAAGATAGATTTGTACAAGAAAATTAGACCTGTAAACCGTTTGGATAAAGACACTTCTGGAATTGTTATTTTTGCTAAAAATGAATATATTCAGGAATGTTTAGTAAAACAAATGAAACAAAATGTTTTTAAGAAAAAATATCTTGCTGTTCTTTCAGGTATTCTTGACGAAGCTTATGGTACAATTTCCGCTCCAATTGCTAGAAAAAATGATAGCATTATTGAACGTGAAATTCGTGAGGATGGAGATTTAGCTATTAGTCATTTTAAAGTTTTAGAAAGATTTAATAATATGACTTTGGTAGAATATACATTAGAAACTGGACGTACACATCAATTAAGAGTTCATTCTAAATATATTGGTCATCCTATTGTTGGTGATTCTTTGTATGGCTTGCAAAGTCCTTTGATTTCTAGACAAGCATTGCATGCTTATGAAGTGTCATTTGTTCACCCAATTAATAAAGAGAAAATGCTTATTCATTCTGATTTGCCTGATGATATTAAAAAGTTAATAGATGCAAATAAAATCTAATTATTTGCGCTAATTATAATATTGGAAATTAATGTTTAGATTAAATTTCAATATATTACAATATGAAGTTCAAAAAAAATTTCTTAAAGGTAATAATTTAGCTGAAAGATTATCACTAAAGCAAAAAATATCCTCAATATTTTTAACTGTATTGAGGATATTTTTTCAATGATTTTCAAAAGCACTTATCTTACTTTATAATAATTTTTCCTAAACCTATTCCCATATCTTTCATCTGTTTTACAACTTTTTCAAAGCTTTCGAATTTTCCTTGATTTTTGCTACTAAGCTCAACTGTAGTCATATGACCGCCATTAGTTAATTTATGATATTCTGATTCCAGAGCTATTTGATCTTCCGTTCCTATATTATAATCTTCTGGTAATGCAAATCCTATAGTATATTCTTCTTTATCCGTAATCCCTTTATATTTACCATAAATAGATTTATCAATGCTTGTAAAATATTCTATTACTTGTTTTTCATGTGTTTCATAAAGTACAAAATTTAAATTATTTTTTTCTGTAAATTCATCAACTTTTTCTCTCATATGTCTTACTATTTCTAATCCTATCTCTTGAGAGCCTTGTGATTCTCCATGATGTTTTCCTTCAAGAGCTGTTAAACATTCTGCTAAGCCAACAAATCCAATAGATAAAGTTCCATGTTTATTTATTCTTCTTAATCTATCTGCTGGTTTTAATTTTTCACTATCTAGCCAGTTGCCTTGACCAACTAGGAATGGAAAATTGTATACTCTTTTGTCTGTTTGAAATTCATATCTGTCTAATAAAATTTCTTTTGCCTTTTCCATTTTATTATCTAACTCTTCAAAAAAAGCTTTCAAATCTGTAGTTTCATTTCTAATTTTTCCAAATCTCAATCCTAGTCGTGGTAAATTAATTGTTACTGTTGATAAATTTCCTCTACCAATTGATGTTGGCTTTGATTTATCTACTACATTTTCATATACTCTTATTGAATTTCCCATATATGCAATTTCGCTATCTTTGTCTGAGGCAATATAACCTTTTTTATTAAACTCTGCATCCAAGAAAGAAAATTCTATTAATTGTTTTTCTGAATCCACCTTACATGCTAATTTAAGCAAATCATAATTTGAATCATTTTTATTATAATTAATACCTTCTTTTACTTTAAAAATTGTTATTGGGTACAAAGGCTTTTCTTCTTTACCAATTCCTCTTTCTAATGCTAATAAATAATTTTTTGTAATCATTCTTCCTTCTGGTGTTGTATCTGTTCCTAAATTTACAGTTGAATTTGGTAAAACTGCTCCTGCTCTTGAGCGCATCGTATTTAGGTTATGTATAAATGCTTCCATTGCTTGATATACAATGTTTTCAGTTTTTTTCAAAGCTTTATTATATGCAATTCTAAAAAATCTTTTTAATTGTTCAGATTCTCTACAATATGCATCAAATATTCCTATGTCAAACTTTATTGTAGTTATTTTTTCTATTTCTCTTTCCATCCCATTTACTGCTGCAAATATTCCGAAATCTGAATAATCTAAGAAATCATAAACAGTTTGCTTAAATTCTTTTTTAAAAGTTTTTACTATCCCAGGTGCGAAATAATAATCAAGTTGAGGTATGCTTTGACCTCCATGTTGATCATTTTGATTTGCCTGAATTGCTATTGCTGACAATATAGAATATGTCATTATATTATTGGGCTCTCTTAAAAATCCATAGCCTGTTGAGAAACCGTCTTTAAATAATTTATCTAAATCAATATGGCATGTAGTTGATGTTCCCATTGGATAATATTCTAAATCATGGATATATAATTCTCCGCTTTCATGTAAATCAACAAATTTTCTTTTTATCAAATATGCTTTTGAAAATTCGTTTGAAATTGTTTGACCATAGCTAAGCATTGTTCCCATTGCTGTACATGTTTCATTTGCTTCTTCATCATGCATTGTATGGTTCATTCCAAGGTTTTCGATTGCTTTTAAAAATTTATGTTGTTTTTTCTCATCGAAAAATAATTTTCTTGATTGATTTCTTCTTTCTCTATATGTTGAAAAAGATTCATATACATCTTCATATTTTTCTTCTTTTAATGCTAATTCTATCATGTCTTGAATTTCTTCAATTTTTATTTTTTCAGGATTTTCTTTTTCAATTTTTGTAAGTACTTTATTTAAAACTATATTTATATCTTTTTCTGTGTATTTATTCTCGCCATTTTCTAGTTTTATGCTGTCAAATCCTTTTTTTATTGCTACAGCTATTTTTGCTTTATTAAAATCTACTTTTTTCCCGTCTCTTTTGACAACAATTATTCTGCTTGAATTAACTATATTTTCTGACATATAGTCCTCCTTTTTCTTATTTTAAGTCAAAAAAATAACATGACATAAACATTATATCACATTATTTTTTTTAATCTATAATTTTTTAATCTCTTCGTATCTTTTTATTTTTGCAGTTGTTGTTTTTATCATTTCTTGATCTGTTACAATTATATTTTTTATATGTTTGTAATTTGGCATTGTTTTGTTTATTTCTTTAATATCTTCCCAAATTATTTTTTCTATATCTTCTTGTGTCTTGTCTGGATAATTATCTTTCATATAATCTTGGTTATACACAATTTTAGCTGATACGACTAAATCATCGTCTTTTTCTTTTCCGAAAACCATATTTTCTTTAACATATGGTAAATTTCCTATTAGAACTTCTAATTCTTCTGGATAAACATTCTTTCCATTTTTCAAAACAATAACATTTTTCTTTCTTCCTGTTATGTATAAAAATCCGTCTTTATCCATATATCCCAAATCGCCTGTATAAAACCATCCGTCTTTTAATACTTTATTTGTTTCTTCTTCATTTTCATAATATCCAAGCATTACGTTTGGTCCTTTTGCTTTTATTTCACCAATTCCTTGTTCATTCGGATTATCTATCTTTAACTCTACCCCTGGCATTGGTAAACCAGTAGAACCAGTTTTATAGTATTTAACGTTTTCAGCTGCAAGAACAGGTGATGTTTCTGTTAGTCCATATCCTTGAACCACATAAATTCCAAAATCTCTAAATCCATCTGCAACTTTTGGATCAATTCCTGATGCTCCACTTATTACCATTCTGATTTTTCCACCTAATTTGCTTGTTATAGGTTTAAATAATTTTGGTCTTATATCTATTCCTATTTTTAATAAGATTTTGCTTAGAGCTATTCCAAATTTAACTTTTTTAGTTTGATTTGTTTTTTCAATCTCTTGCCATATTTTTTTATAAATTGATTCAATCAATAATGGCACACAAACAAATGTTGATACTTCATATTCAATTAAATTCTTTTGAATATGTCTTAGTCCGTCACAAAATACGTTTGTTGCACCTAAGCTCAAGAACATTAATATTCCAGTGCATCCAAATGTATGATGAAATGGTAAAAATGCAATATTAGTATCTGTACTTCTCAAATCTTCACATTTAGTCATTGCATATATATTTGATGCAATGTTTTTATGTGATAACATTACCGCCTTTGACATTGATGTTGTTCCAGATGTGAAAAGTATAATACTCATTTCTGTTGGATTTATTGGGCTATCTAGAAATTCTCTATTACCTTCTTTTAATAATTTATTTCCTTTTTCGATAAGTTCTTCTAGTGATGTGAAATTTTCTTGCTTATCCATACAAATATATTCTTTTATATTTGTATTTCCTGCATTTTTAATATTTTGTATCATTTCTGTATATGATTCTTCAAAAATTATACAATCTGTTTTACTTCTTATCAAAGAAGATTCAACTTCCGCTTCTGGTAACCCTTTATCAAGTGGAACTACTATTCCTATGCCATTTACTGTTGCCAAATATGAAACTATCCATTCATATCTGTTTTTTCCTATTATTGCAATTCTTTTTCCTTTTAGGCCTAGATTAACAAGTTCTGTTCCTAAGCTATCTATATCTTCACCAAATTGCTTATATGTTATTTTTTTATATTCTACATCTTTATCTTTTTTATTTTTTAATATAAATGCATTATTTTCAGGATATTTTTTTACTGCATTTCTTATTACATCTCTTATCGTTTCAAACTCTGTAGCTTTATATAAATTCATTCTTTTATCTTCCATAAATACCTCCACCATCTAGTATTCTTTACTAGATTACCATATACACTTAAACATGTCAATCCATTGACTAAAATCTGACCGTGTGGTATTATTGGATGGAGGAAAGTGAGATATATGAGTAAAAAGAAAATTTTAGAAAATATTAATGAAACAAAAATAAATGAATTTCATATTCCAAGATGGAGTGAATTTCCTGCTATAGATATTTATTTGGATCAACTTGTAACTTATTTAGATACATATTTAAATCCATATATTAGTTCTGAGGAAAATCCTGTTATAACTAAAACAATGATTAATAATTACGTTAAACAACAAGTTATTCCAGCACCAACTAAAAAGAAATATAGTCGTGAACATATCGCTTATCTTTTTGTTATTTGTACATTAAAACAAGTATATAGTATAAATAATATTTCACAATTAATTTCTTTTGCAGGAAAGATTAGTGATTTGGTTGTAGCTTATGATCAATTTTGTATGGAACTTGAAAATGCTGTTATGGCTGTTTTTAACGGTACCGAATATGAAATTACTTCATCAATTTCTATTGAACATAAACTATTAAAAAGTGTTGTTTTATCATTTGCACATAAATTATATGTTGAAAGATTTTTTCTTTCTGATGATAATGATAAAAAAGATAAATAATGAACTTACATATTAATGATTAAATTTTAAAAATTGTTAAGAAAATATTATATTGATTTTTGAGTGACACACAGTTTGAAAGTTTTTCCCTAACCTTCTAAACGAAGTTTAGTAGGTGGGAAAATATTTTAGCAAG
>USQZ01000060.1 GCA_900556975.1 uncultured Clostridium sp.
ATAGGTATAACAGATATTGATCCATTAAAATATGGATTACTTTTTGAAAGATTTTTAAATCCTGAAAGAGTAAGCATGCCAGATTTCGACGTTGATTTTTGTTATGAAAGACGTGGAGAAGTTATTGAATATGTTGAAAGAAAATATGGAAAAGATCATGTTTCTCAGATTATAACATTTGGAACAATGGCTGCAAGAATGGTAATAAGAGATGTTGGAAGAGTACTAGATTATCCATATTCAGAAACAGACAAGCTTGCAAAAATGATACCAATGGAAGTTCATATAACAATTCCAAAAGCATTAGAACAAAATAGAGAATTTAAAGAATTATATGAATCTAATCCAAGTGTAAAGCAATTAATAGATATAGCAATTAAATTAGAAGGACTACCACGTCAGGCATCAACACACGCTTGTGGAATAGTAATTACAAAAGATCCAGTTGATACATATGTGCCACTATATGTAAATGATGGAAACATATCAACGCAATATACAATGAATTTGCTTGAAGAACTAGGTTTATTAAAAATGGACTTTTTAGGTCTAAGAACTCTAACTGTAATATCAGACACTGAAAAGCTTGTAAAGCAAAACCGTGGAATAGATGTGGAATATGACAAGGATATGAATGATCCGAAAGTATATAAACTTTGGGCAAATGGCGAGAGTGTTGGAATATTCCAATTTGAAAGTCAAGGTATGACAAACTTTATGAAAGAGCTAAAACCAGATTGTCTGGAAGATATCATAGCTGGAGTTTCACTTTATAGACCAGGACCTATGGATCAAATTCCAAGATACATTAAAGGAAAACAAAATCCAGGACACAATGAATATACTCATCCTGCTTTGGAGCCAATTCTAAATGTTACTTATGGATGTATGGTATATCAAGAACAGGTAATGCAAATAGTTCGAGAATTAGCAGGATATTCACTTGGAAGAGCTGACCTAGTAAGAAGAGCAATGGGAAAAAAGAAACTAGATGTAATGGCAAAAGAAAGAGAATATTTTATAAATGGGCAAGTAGATGAAAACGGAAATGTACTTGTACCAGGATGTGTAAGAAATGGAATAGATAAAGAGTCAGCAAATAAAATATTTGATGAAATGGCTGAGTTTGCAAAATATGCATTTAACAAATCACATGCAGCAGCATATTCAGTTGTATCTTATAGAACAGCATATTTAAAAACTTATTATCCAGAAGAATTTATGGCAGCAACATTAAACAGCTTTTTAGGAAACTTAGATAAAGTTCCAATTTATATTTATGAATGTAAAAGATTAAATATTGGAATTTTAAAACCCGACATAAACAAGAGTTTTACAAAATTCACAGTACAAGACAAGAAAATAAGATTTGGATTAGGAAGCATAAAAAATGTTGGAATATCAGCAATAGAAACTGTAATTTCAGAAAGAGAAAGAAACGGAGAATTTAAATCATTTACAGACTTTTGTGAAAGAATTCAAAGCGGTACTGTTAACAGAAAGTGCATTGAATGTTTAATTAAAGCAGGATGTTTCGATGAGATGAATCAAACTAGAGCAACTTTACTTGCATCATATGAAAGAATACTAGATACAATAAACAATCAAGGAAGAAATTCAATGGCTAATCAAGTTACAATGTTTGATTTAGTACAACCTGAAGAAACAGTAAAATACCAATATACAGTATTAAAAGAGCTTGATGAAAGAGAATTACTAGCTCAAGAAAAAGAAATGATAGGAATTTATATTTCAGGTCATCCACTAGAAAAATTTAAAGATGCAATACAAAGACAGACAAATATAAATTCAATTCAAATAAAAGACTTAAACGGAGAAAATGCAGGAAAATTTAAAGATGGACAAAATGTAAAATATGCAGGAACAATAACAAGCGTTAAGAAAAAATATACAAAACGAAATACGATAATGGCATTTGTAACAGTAGAAGACTTATATGGAAGTGCTGAAATAGTTGTATTTGACAGTGTATTTTCAAGATGCGATAATATTTTAGTCGAAGAAAATATAGTATTAGTAGAAGGCAGACTAAGTATAAAAGAAGATGAAGATGCAAGAATTATTGTTCAAAACATAAAAGAATTTTCAGAAGAGAATAACGCAGGAGATCATGTTAGAAAAAACACCGTATTAATTGACATTACTGAGTTAAATGAAAATCAAAAGGAAAGATTAAAAGGAGCAATAAGATTCTTTTCCGGAGACAGAGTAAACATGAAAATTAGCGTATTAGATAAAGCACAAGAAAAGCCATGTGGAGCAATTTATTTAACAGAAGCAATATTAGAACAATTCAAAGAAATAGTAGGTGAAGAAAACGTTATGTTAAAATAACATTTTTTCCTAAATATTGAATTATAGTACTAAAGATGATAAAATGATAAATATTTAAATAACCAGTTAAAGAAGAGCCAGTGGAGGAGAAAAAGTAATGGCAGGATATGTAATCCATTTAGCAGTAGCTAAAGAATATTTAAGAAATTTTAGAATTAAAGACGAAAAAGAATTTTTAAGAGGAACAATAGCACCAGACTTGCTTTCACATGGAGATAAAAAAGCAACGCATTATAGTGAAGATGGCGGAGCAGGAGTTAATTTAAAAGAATTTCTAAAACATAATTCAATAAGCACAGCATACATGCAAGGATATTTTTTGCATTTAGTAGTTGATTACTTGTTTTATAACAAGTACTTTCCAAATGCAATCAATGAAACAAAACAATACAACGATTATGATATATTAAATAAAGAATTAATTGAAAAATATAAAATAGAAATCCTAGATGATATTAAAGATGTTGTCCAATTTAAAACAGGAGAACTTGAAGTTATAGATAGAGAAAAACTTGATGAAATGATTCAAGAAATATCTAAAAAGCCAATATCAGAATATAAAAAAGAGGCAATGAAAACTGAAAAAGTAACTACAAATTTGGAAGATAATGAAATAGTTACAATGAACGAAACTAAAAAAGATAAAGTTAAATTAGCAATAGCAATTATAGTAATGTGTTTTGTAATGTTATTTTTCGTGAATCAAAAACAAGGATTCCATTGTGATGAAATCTTTTCATACGGTTCATCAAATAGCGCTTATGAAAATGTTTTTTGGTCATACAGAGATAAAACACCAATGCATAAATTTTTAGAAGCTAAAATATTTCAGGACGGAAATGTTTTTGACTGGGTAAAAAGAGTTAAATATTATTTTGTAGACCACGTAGATGAAAAAGATGCATTTATTTCTGAAAAAATGGCAGAAGAGAAAATGATATGGAGAACACGTGAAGAAGCAATAGACTATTTAGAAGCAAAAGATAATAGATTTAATTATGCTTCTGTTTACTATAATCAAGTTCAAGACGTTCATCCACCATTGTTTTACATGTTAGTACACACAGTATCATCAATATTTAATAATACATTTTCAAAATATATAATTTTCTTTGTAAACTTACCATTTTTCATAGGAACTTGTATTTTAATTTGGAAAATTTTAAATTTGATACGGAAGAAAATCAATTTCAATATTATCAGTTTTACTATATGGATTAAGCATTGGAGGAATTTCAACAATGATGTTCCAAAGAATGTATATGATGCTTACATTCTTCACAACAGCATTTTTATTCTTAAATCTATTTATAGTAAAAAGCGAGTATAAAGTAAATAAAAAAACAAGAATATTCCTTATACTTACATCAGTATTAGGATTCTTGACACAATACTTTTTTGCAATATATGCAGCTTTAGTTGCAATAGTAATGGTAATATTATTTATCAAAAATAAAGAATATAAAGAGATGTTTAGATACATTAGAAGCCTAGTGATATCAGCAATTATAGGATTAGTAATATTCCCATTTTCAATAAATCATATGCTGTTTTCTGATAGAAAAGTTGGAAGCTTCCAAGCAACAAATTATTTAGATAGAGTACTAACATATTTCAATATGATATTAAGATATTTCGGAAGTAAGTGGGAAATAATGCTAGCATTGTTTGCAATTGCATTACTTGCAATACTTATAAGAAGAAAGCCAGAAAGAGGAGTAACTGCATTAATAATTTTCCCAACAATCATATATATAATGTTAGTCGCAAAATTAGCAGAATTTTTAGAATTAAGATATGTAATGAACATTTTACCAATCGTATCAATAATGATAATGATGGCAATTGGATCAATATTTGAAAATAAAAAATACAATATAATGATTGCAACTGTAGCATTAGTCCTATTAATAAGCTATGGATTTTTAACAGAAGAGCCATTATATTTATATAAGGACTATACAAAATACATAGATATATCAAAACAATATAGCGAAGATGACTTAGTATACGTTGGATATACATTCTTCAACCATATACAAAGTTTACCTGAATTTACAAATTACAAAAAAACATTTATGATTTACAATGATCAAACAGATGAATTGATAGGAAATGAAGAATTATCAGACAAAAGCGAATTCATATTAAGTGTACATAGAAATATGGAACCAGAAAAAGTTTTAAGCGAAGTATTAGCAAATACAGGCTTTACAAACTATGAACTAATATATGAAGGAGACCAAGAAGTAAATCAAATAATTTACAGAATATATAGATAATTTTGACAAAATGAAAAAATATGTTATAATTATAAATGTCAATAAAAAGCAATGAAGAAAAGGAGTACATTTATTATATTTATTACAGAGAAAAGAAGAATTGCTGAGACTTCTTATAAAAAATAAATGGAAGGTAGTTTCTGAGCCGATATGATGAGAAATTAAAAATAGTCATATCCGTGTAAGATACGTTAAAATCTAATGAGAAAATAAAGAAATTTATTTTGAATAAAGGTGGTACCGCGAAGATATGTCGCCCTTGCAATTTAGCAAGGGCGATTTTTGATATTATATGAACAAAACATAATATAAATGCTTTGCAAAGGAGGAAAAAATGTTAGAAATTAAAGCAAAACCAGAAGGGGCGGAATTAACAAGCATAAAAAAAGACGGAATAGAAAAGCTCCATGATGGAAAAGAATTTTGGAACAGACAAAGTCCAATTTTGTTCCCAATAGTAGGAAAACTAAAAGATAATAAAGCAATAATTGATGATAAAGTGTGCGAAATGGGACAACATGGATTTGCTAGAGATATGAAATTTGAAGTAGTAAAAGACGAGCCAAATGAGAAAGAATATGTATTAAAAGCAAATGAAGAAACTTTAAAAAGATATCCATATCTATTCAAATTAACAGTTAAATATCATGTAAAAGATGATACACTAACAGTTTCATATGAAGTAGAAAACACAGATGCTAAAAATATATTTTTTGGAATTGGAGCACACCCAGCATTTAAATGTGATTACTCAACAGAAAAATATTATCTAGAATTTGAAAAAGAAGAAAATGAAATTGGAATTCTACAACTAGAAGAAGGTCTAATTAGTAAAGCAAGATTAAAAGAAGAAATATTAGATGAAAATAGAATATATCTAACTAAAGATATATTTGAAGAAGATGCAATAATAATGCAAAATATACAGTCTAATAAAATATATTTAAAAGAAGTTGATAAAGAAGAACCAATTTTAGAATTTGACTTTACAGGATTCCCATACTTAGCAATTTGGTCTAAAAAAGGAGCACCATTCGTCTGCATTGAACCATGGTATAATACAGCAGATTATAAAGAATCAACAGGAATATTTGAAGAAAAACAAAAAATAATTGGATTAAATCCAAAAGAGAAGTTTAAATGTAAATATAAAATCAAATTTTTCTAAAAAGGAGTATATTATACATAGCAAAGTATAATATTTCAAAATTTAAAAGAAAGGGATTAATCAATTAAATAGATTAATATTTCTATATATTTGATTATGAGAGATTCAAAATGAAAACAAAAAAATTACACATACTAACAATCATCGCTGGAATTATATTTGTAAACATAGGAATATTTCATACAAATGTCTGGTTTGATGAATGTTATTCAGTAGGAATGGCAAACAAAACTTTTGTTGAAATTTGGAATATAGGCGGTCATGACGTTCATCCAGTTTTATATTACTGGGCATTACACATTATTTACCTATTAACAAATGGATCAATCATGGCATACAGAATATTCTCAGCCATACCAATAGTTATACTAGGAATATTAGGATATACACACATTAGAAAAGATTTTGGAGAAAAGACGGGTCTACTATTTTCATTTTTAGCATATTTTTCACCAATGTCAGCAACATTCGCAAATGAAATTAGAATGTACAGCTGGGCATTATTATTAGTCACAGTTTTAGCAATATATGCATGGCGATTAGCACACGAAGAAAAGCCACATTACTACATAATTTTCTTTTTAAGCAGTTTGCGGAAGTATTTACATACATTACTATGGACTTATGGCAGCAGGATTAATAAATATAATTTTATTAGTTTACCTAGTAAAGAATAAGAAAAAAGAAGTATATATTAAACAAATAATTTTAGGAGTAATACAAGGATTATTATATTTACCATGGTTAATTTATTTTTCATCACAGCTAAAATCAATGCACGATAATGGATTCTGGATTAGCTTAGGACCACAAACAATAGTACAAATAGGAAGCTTATTATTTGCAGGAAGTCTATATGCATGGATAGGATTTATAATTTCAATTTTTGTATATGGATACTTAATATATTTAATTAGAACTGAAGAAAAAGAAAACACAAAACCTGCAAGATATGCATTATTAGTAATAGTTTTAATTATAATAGCCGCCCTAATAATGTCAGCAATACTAAAATCACCAATTCTATATTATAGATATATGACAGTAGTTGCAGGACTTATGATGTTTGCAATATCATTTATGTTTGTTAAATCAGCGAAAAAATACATAGTATACGGATTTATAGCACTAACAATTTTAACAACAATACCAAGCAATATAATTATGATAAGCCACAATTATGATAAATCAAATAGTGAACCAATAGATTTTATAAAAGAAAACATTCAAGAAAATGACGTAATAGTATATCCAGGAATAGGAACAGGAGCTATAATGGCAGCCAAATTCCCACAATACAAACAATATTTTTACAATGCAGAAAATTGGGGAGTTGAAGAAGCATACAAAGCATTCGGACCAGGAATGCAAACATATACAACAGATGATTTCTTAAATGATGAAGAATGTCAAGGAAGAATATGGCTTATACTAGATTTTTATAAAGTAGATTACTACAATGAAAAATTCAACAACGAAAACTACAGACTATTAGCTCAAAAGCAATACTTCACAAAATACAATAAAGAAAAAGCTGAAAACAAAGAGACAGAATATAATATTTATTTAATAGAAAAAATAAAACAATAAAGGAGAGAGGAAAAATGGATCATAAATTAAAAGACAAATTAAATCCAAAAGATTTCGAAGAAGAAATCTACAAAAATTGGGAAGAAAGTGGAAACTTTAAACCATCAAACGATAAAAGTAAAGAGACATACTGTATAATGATGCCACCACCAAACGTAACAGGAAAGCTACATATGGGACACGCATTAGATGGCACAATACAAGATATATTAATAAGATTCAAAAGAATGCAAGGTTATAGAACATTATGGCTACCAGGAACAGACCATGCAGCTATATCAACAGAAATGAAAGTTGTTCAAAAATTAAAAGCACAAGGAATAAATAAATCAGATCTAGGAAGAGAAAAATTCCTAGAAGAAGCATGGGCATGGACAAAAGAATATGGCGGAATAATTCAAAAACAGCAACGTAAATTAGGATGTTCTTGTGACTGGGAAAGAAACAGATTTACATTAGATGAAGGAATGTCAGAAGCGGTTTTAGAGCAATTTGTAAGATTATACAATAAAGGATTAATCTATAAAGGAAAGAGAATGGTAAACTGGTGCACAAGCTGTAATACATCAATTTCAGATGCAGAAGTTGAATACAAAGAAGAACCATCACACCTATGGCATATTAGATATAAAATTGTTGGAACAGAAGACGAATATATTGAAGTGGCAACAACAAGACCAGAAACAATGCTTGGAGATACAGCAGTAGCAGTACATCCAGACGATGAAAGATATACACACTTAGTAGGTAAAAAGTGTATATTACCAATCATGAATAAAGAAATACCAATCATAGCAGACGAATTCGTTGAAAAAGAATTTGGAACAGGATGTGTTAAAATAACACCAGCACATGATATGAACGATTATCAAGCAGGATTAAGACACAACCTAGAAATAATAGAAGTATTTGACGAAAACTTCAAAATGGGTAACCTAGTTCCTGAATATAAAGGAATGGACTTATTAGAAGCAAGAAAGAAAATAGTTGAAAAA
>USQZ01000061.1 GCA_900556975.1 uncultured Clostridium sp.
AGAATTAAAGCTCTTTTATTTCTTTCTGCGTTCATTTGTTTTTCCATTGCATCTTTAATATCTGGTGGAGGAGTAATATCTTTAATTTCAACTCTATCTATTCTACATCCCCATTGGAAAGTTGCTTCATCAAGGATTTCTTTTAATTTTTCGTTTATTGAATCTCTTGAACTGAATGTTTCATCTAATTCCATTTTACCAACGATATCACGAATTGTTGTGATTGATAAATATTCAATACCTTTTTTCAAAGATTGGATTTCGTATACTGCTTTTGCAGGATCTATGACTTTATAGAATACAACTGTGTCAATTGTTATTGTAACGTTATCAGATGTTATAACTTCTTGTGGTTGAACATCCATAGTTTGTTGTTTCAAACTTACAACTGATCTTACTTGATCTATAAAAGGTATAATAATTGTTAAACCTGCATCTGCTGCTTTGTGAAATTTACCTAATCTTTCAATTATATACACTTCAGATTGTCTAACTACTTTGATTGATTTTACTAGTATTACGATTAATAATACAACTAATATTAATAGAAAAATTTTCATATTTTCCTCCCTAAAATTATATAATATTTATTTTAAATGTAATTTTTTCCATAGTTACATTACAATTATAGCACAGAAATGCCTAGAAATAAAGCTTTTTTTCAAAAAAAACAATATTTTTATTAATTAGTATTTAATAAAAGATATTTTTATGATATAAATATAAAAGACAAATTGTGACAGGTTTTTTAAGAAATCTGAGAAAGAGATAAATAAATGAGTAGAAAAAGCAAAAAGAAAATGAAGTTAAGAATTAGAAAAAATAGTTTATTGAGCAAATTAGTTATAGTAGCTATTTTATTGGTTATTGTTTTAAACATCTTGAGATATGCGGCATACTTTAAAAAAGATGATAATTCTAAGTTAATTGTTATGATTCAAAATGATACAAATGCTGAACTAGTTCATGATGTTTATGTTGATGAGAATAATGTAGTTTATTTTTCAGAAGATGATATAAAAAAATATTTTGATAAAGAATTATATTATGAAAAAGATGAAAGTAATTTGAGAAGATATATATCAATTTCACAAAATAAAATATTGGAGATTACAGAAGGAAAAAATAATATGTATGTAAATAGTACATTTACAAAAATTAAAGGTAGTGTTATTTCAAGAGATGGTGTATTTTATTTCCCACTTTCAGAATTGACTGATGTTTATAATATTGACGTTGAGTATATAAAAGATAAAAATAGATTGAATATTGATAAGTTAGATGAAGAAAAAAATGTGGCTACTGTTAACAGAGATACAAAGTTGAAGTATAAAATGACTGGAATTTCTAAAACTGTTGAGAACTTGGCACAAGGGGATAAGGTTACTATACTTGGTGATGTAAATCAAAAGTGGATAAAGGTTAAGACAAAGGATTATCAAATTGGCTATGTTAAGAAATCAAAATTAATTGATTTTACACAGGAAAGAGATAATCTAGAGCTTTCTATCCAAGATTTTTCAAAATTTGATTTAAAAAATGATATAATAATTGAGATAAATGATTCTACATATAGTGATTTTAATGATAGAATTGCTGATTATGAAACGAGAACAACGTTGGCTCAAGAGATTAATTCAAAAGTTGCTAAGGAGATTACAACCAATAAAGAGCTTTCTTCAAAAAATATTGGTATAAAAATGAATATTACTTCTGTTTCTAATAATGATAATTATTATAGATTTTTAAAGGAATTAAAGGCGTATATTAATTCTAATGGATGTTTTTTAATTGTTGTTAATCAACCAAGTTTTGATGCTAATACAATAAAAGACATTGCAAATATAGTGGTATAGGAGGATTTATGGAAAGAAGAGAAAATGGAAGAATTCGAATTGGAATGGTAATACTGTTATTGTTAATAATTGTTATTGTGGCTGGAGTTGGTGTTAATTTTTGGTACAAGTCTGAGATTAAGCCAGTTCAATCAAATAGTGAGAAGGTTGTAGTTGAAATTGTAGGTGGAAGTGGTATTTCAAAAATTGCATCTCAACTTAAAGAGAATGGCTTAATAAAAAATGCTGATGCTTTCAAAATTTATTGTAAGTTAAATAAGAGAATTGCAATGCAAGCTGGAAAGTATGAATTGGATAAGAATATGTCTGTTGCTGATATAGTTGCTCAACTGGAAAAGGGAAATATTGTTGATGAGACTGTTACAATTACTTTTCCAGAAGGTAAAAATATGAGATGGATTGTTTCAACGATAGCTGATAAAACAAACAATTCTGAAAATCAAGTTTATGAATTATTATCTGATGAGGAATATTTAGATACGTTAATTGATAAGTATTGGTTTATTGATGATGATATTAAAGATGAAGATATTTATTATTCATTAGAAGGATATTTATATCCAGATACATATATTTTTGAAAACAAAGATGTTGATGTTAAAACTATATTTGAAAAAATGTTAGATAAAATGGATACTGTTTTAACTCCTTACAAAGATGAGATTAAAGAGAGTGATTATTCAGTTCATGAAATTTTATCTTTAGCTTCTGTTGTTGAGCTTGAAGCTAAAAATGAGGAAGATAGAGCTGGTGTTGCTGCTGTATTTATTAATAGATTAAATAAAAAAATGGCTTTGCAAAGTGATGTTACAACATATTATGCTTTAAAAATTGATATGAGTGAGAGAGATTTAACTGCAAATGAGCTTGCTACGAAAAATCCATATAATACTCGTTCTACAACAATGAATGGTAAGATTCCTGTTGGCCCTATTTGTATGGTTAGCGAGTCTTCAATTAAGGCTATTTTAGAGCATGATGATACTGATAATTTATTCTTTGTTGCTGATAAAAATGGTAAGGTTTATTTTTCAAAAACTAATGCTGAGCATGAAAAGAAGATAAATGAATTGAAAGATAGTGGACTTTGGTTTACATATTAATTTTAGAATAAGTATTGACAAAATTGGGAAAACTGAGTAAAATAGATTTTAATTTGAATATTTTATGCGTTGATGGCACAAAGCAATTGTGATAGAAGACTAGAAAGAGAGAATTACCGTGGCTGAGAGTAATTTTGGTTGAAGTGATTGTGAAACATGTTGGAGCATTTTTTATAGAGTGGGAAATTTTATTTTCAATTAGGGTGGTACCACGGAAGGTTAAGCTTTCGTCCCTTGGTGTATAGTCCAAGGACGAAGGCTTTTTTTGATGAATTGAAGATATTGCCCAATTACGTCGTTAAAAGTGAATTTAAATGCGGTCACGTATACGCATACGCTCCCTTGCTTTTAAATTTACTTTTGCCTAGTACTTGGAACAATCTTTTCAATTCATTGAATAGAAGATATTATCTCAATTACATCGTTAAAGGCAAATTTAAATGCGGTCACGTATGCGCTTCCTTGCTTTTAAATTTACCTTTGCCTAGTATTTGGAGCAATCTTTTCAATTCATTGAATAGAAGATATTATACAATTACGTTGTTAAAAGCAAATTTAAATAATGTTAATAAAAAAATATATATAAATTAAAGGGGTGGAGTTATGAACGAATACAGAACTTATACTTGTAACACTATTAGAGAAAAAAATGTTGGTGAGCATATTAAGCTTGCTGGTTGGATTCAAACTATTAGAGATTTGGGTGGTGTAATTTTTATTGATTTGCGTGATCAATATGGTATTACTCAGATTGTTGCTTCTGGTAATGAGGAGTTAGTTGATTTTGCAACTAGAATTCCTATTGAGTCTACTATTTCTGTTGAGGGAACTGTTAGACTTAGATCAGAGGATACTATTAATGAGAAATTGGATACTGGTTTGGTTGAGTTGTTTGCTGAAAAAATAGAAATTTTAGGTAAGAGAACTAAACAGTTACCTTTTGAAATTGAGTCTAGTAGGGACGTTCGTGAGGATTTAAGATTACAATATAGATTTTTAGATTTAAGAAATGAGAAGTTAAAAAATAATTTAATATTAAGAGCAAAAGTTATTCAATTTATGAGAGAGCAAATGGTTAAGAAAGATTTCTTGGAGGTTCAAACTCCAATTCTTACAAGTTCATCTCCTGAAGGTGCTAGAGATTACTTAGTTCCAAGTAGAATTTATCCAGGAAAGTTTTATGCACTTCCTCAAGCTCCACAACAATTTAAACAATTATTGATGGTTGCTGGAATTGATAAATATTTTCAAATAGCTCCATGTTTTAGAGATGAGGATGCTAGAGCAGATAGAACTCCAGGTGAATTTTATCAATTAGATATGGAAATGGCTTTTGCAACTCAAGAAGATGTTTTTGCTGTTATGGAAGATGTTGTCTATAATGTGTTTAAGGAGTTTTCAGATAAGAAAATAGCTGAATATCCATTTCCAAGAATTCCATATAGAGAGGCTATGCTTAAATATGGTTCAGACAAGCCTGATTTAAGAAACCCACTTGTAATTCAAGATGTTTCTGATATTTTTGAAAAAATAGATTTGAAAGTATTTAATGGGAAAATTGTTAGAATTATTTCTGTACCAGATGGTGCAAGCCAACCTCGTACATGGTTTGAGAATATGACAGATTTTGCTATAAAGGAATGTAAAGCAAAGGGATTAGCTTGGCTTAAGGTAGGAGATGATAGATCTTTACAAGGACCTATTGCTAAATTTATTGATGATGAATCAAGAGAAGCATTGCTTACAAAAACAAATACAAATGCTGGTGATGCAATATTCTTTATTGCTGAGCATGAGCCTGTTGTTTCAAAACTTGGTGGACAAATTCGTGATGAGCTTGGAAGAACATTAGGTTTAATTGATGATTCTGTTTATAAATTCTGCTGGATTGTTGATTTCCCAATGTATGAGAGAGTTGATAATGGAAAAATTGAATTTTGTCATAATCCATTTTCAATGCCTCAAGGTGGAATGGAAGCTTTAGAGACTAAAGAGCCTTTAGATATTTTAGCATATCAATATGATATTGTTGGAAATGGTATAGAGCTTGCTTCAGGTGCTGTTAGAAATCATTCACCTGAGATAATGATTAAAGCTTTTGAAATAGCTGGTTATAAGGAAGAGACTATATTAGAAAAATTCTCTGCTTTGTATAATGCATTTCATTATGGTGCTCCACCACATGCTGGAATTGCACCTGGAATTGATAGAATTATAATGTTGCTTGCTGGTGAGGAAACAATTAGAGAGATACAAGCTTTCCCAATGAATGCTAAAGCTCAAGATTTATTGATGGGAGCACCTGCAAGGGTTACACAAAAGCAATTAGATGAAATTCATATAAAAATTAATGAAAGAAAATAGAATAAGTTTGAATCACCTTCATAAAAATTATGAAGGTGATTTTTTGTGGAAAATAAAGGTGTGGTTTATATAGATTATTTAAATAGTTATACTGAGGTGACTAAGAGAAAACTTCCAAAGTGGCTTAGCTGGTGCGTTTACAAGTTATGTAATTATTTTGGATTTATAAAAAAGAATGATAATTTTTTTACTTTAATTGCTGAACAGAGTGATGTTATAAATGAAAAGATATTAAATAATTTATATGAGAAATTGTTTGAACTTGATATAAAGACTGTTGTTTGTGCGGAGTTGTTGCTAAAAAATAAACGATTTGTAAAGTGGCTTAGAGAAAAAGAGGTGGAGATACTTGATGGTAGGTGGTTATTTAGGTTTTTGCCATATGATATTTTCAGTAAAATTGCATATATAAAAAATGTTAAGAAAAGTGATTTGGAAGTTTCGATTTTAGTTAATAAGCCTACTGAATTGAGTAATCAAAATGCTGTTGAGTTTGCGAAGGAGTGTAAGATTTTAAATATAATTACTAATGATGTGAATGCTTTTAGAGTGCTTGAGAAAAAGATGCTAGATGAGTATGGGATTATAATTAATGTTTCTACTAATAAGGAAAAAAGTTGTTCAAGATCTGATTTGATTTTTAATTTTGATTTCAATCAAAAAGATTTAAAAAAGTGTAAGATGAATAATAGAGCTGTGCTTGTGCAACTTGATAAAGACAAATTTGTTAGAAATGATGGTGTAACAATTAGGTTTGTGAAACTAAATATTCCATATAAATATGAAGAGATTGCGAAAGTTTATAGGCATTTTAATGAAGAGATTTTGTATGAAAGCTTTTTATATTATAAAACTTCGTATAAGAATGTGAGGAAGATTTTGAAAAGGGATGGAGTGGATATAAGGTATTTTATTGGAAATAATGGAAAAATTGAATTTAATGAGTTTAGATTGTAAATAAAACGTAACATATTTTTTATAGACTATTGTATTGCTTTTTTGTTATTATTAATATGTGAAATAAGGAAGAAAAAATATACTAAGAAAGGAAGATAAAGATGAAAAGAAACGTAGGAGTAAAATTGTGCGTGGTAGTTCTTATTGCTTTAATAGTTTATAGTATGCTTGCATCATCTGCAATGGCTTTAACTAGAGAAGATGTTATTACTAAATTTTTAGCACAGAAAGATATTAAAGATTTTAAAGAGAGTATGAGTTATGAGGTGAATGTTACATCAAATCAAAAAGCTGGAATAGATGTAAAGATAGCTATGGGAGTTGAATCATATGAAAACTCATTTACCTTTGATGGTTCTACTTGTAAAATTACTTTAAAATCCAGTGAAGACGAATTAGGAAAAAAATTATTAAAAAATATGTGGGCTGCATGTGCTGAAATTGGAAATGAGAATGGAGTAAAAACAGAAGCTATTACAGGAGAATCTGGTGAAAATGCTTTAGATACATTCTGGACAAAATTCACAGAAAAAGTTAATAATGGTGAAGATACATATGTTGCATATGGCGTAAAGATTGAAAAAGATTCAAATGATTCTTATGTTGGAACTATTAATACACAAATGTATAAAGTTGATTTAACTGATTTAACTTCAACAAGTTATGAAAGCAAAACTAATAATAAAACATCAAATAATACAAGTAATACTACTACAAAAGAGTATACTTCAAATGTAACAAGAATTCCTAACGCAGGAAATAATCAAGAAGTTATAAATGTATTTAGAGTTATTGCTTTTGTTGCTGTTGCTGCAATTATTGCTTTTTCAGTTTACAATGTTAAATCAAAGAAATAAGAGATGAAGAAATGGGAAAGTTTGAGAAGTGTGCAATATATATTGTTTTAGTGTTAATTATTGTAATATGTTTAGAAATAATTAATGTATTTCAAAAATCTACAACAGATTATGATGAAGAAACATATTCAAAAGTGTATGACCAGTATAATGCTATTGAAGAAGAAAATGATGAATATGGGGTTAGTAGAATTCCAGAGGAAAATTCTGAGGAAAAACAAGTAGATGATAATTTGGTATTGGGGACTATTGAAATTCCTAAGATAGGTATTTCTTATCCAGTAATATCAACGACTACAGCTGAGTACTTAAAAATTGCACCTACTAAATTGGCTGGTGTAGGATTGAATGAAAAAGGTAATTGTTCAATAATTGGTCATAATTATGAAAATGATAAATTTTTTAGCAAGCTTGGAGATCTTTCTAAAGATGATGTTGTTTATATAAAGGAAAAGGATGGCATGAAAAGGGTTTATAGTGTTACAGAAAAGAAGGAGATATCAGCAAATGATGTTTCATGCTTAGAGCAAAATACTAATGATAAAAGGCAAGTCACATTGATTACTTGTACAAATGTAAAAAACAAAAGATTGGTAGTAAAATGTGAAGAATTTGTTTAAAAAACCTTGACAAATTGTGAAATTAATACTATTATAAATGGCGTTAATATCTTTTAGAGAGGAGACTGATAATATGGAAGAAAATA
>USQZ01000062.1 GCA_900556975.1 uncultured Clostridium sp.
AGGACACAAAATTATTGCAGAAGCTATAAAGGAACATATAGAAAAAAGAAAAATTAAATTAATAGGTTAACCACAAATTACTTTAGCAAACATTACAAAAATTAAATAATAAAAAAATTACGAGGTATTGAATTTAATCAATATCTCTTTTTTTATTGCACATATCAATAAGCAATAGAAGAGAGGTAAAAGTAGATTAGGTTATATTATATGTAAGCTAGTTTATAAAAGAAAGAAAGGAGGTATTTACTTGGAAGATAAAGAATTAATCTATAAAATACAGCACGGAAATAAAGAATTATTAGAGATATTAATTGAGAAATATTATGATGATATTTATAGATTTTGTTATTATAAAACAGGAAATAGCTCACTTTCTTATGATTTAACACAGGAAACTATATAAGACAACTGCAATGATATTTGTTCTAACATTTAGTAAAGTAGATGAAAATTTAGTAAAAGGATTAATTGAACAGAGTTATAATTTAACGAAAAAATAAAATATTAAAGAGATATTACAAAAATATTAAATTTTTGTAATATCTCTTTTTTAAAAGACAAGAACAATGGCTTCATGATATAATTATAAAGGATTTTTATATCTTTTAGGAGAGAAATAAATGAATGAAGAAATTTTTGGAATAGATAATTTCAATTTAATAAGTGATAATCAATATTATTATGTATTTAGAGCATTAAATATAGATGATCAAACAGAAATAGATAGAGAAATTACTACAAATAATGGTGTGATACAGAAAGTAATTACAAATAAAAAAAGATATCCAGAAAACAATAAATATGCAAATAGAAGTGAAATATCATTACAGGAGGTTTGGGATCATACAAAAAGTGTTAATTTTTATAAAGGGACCAATTGCATCTCTCTTTCTTCAAATGCTAATGTATCAATAGATTATGGCTCAAAATATGGTCATAAATATTTGATGATAAAAATACCTAGAGAGCAAAGTGGTACTGTTTATAATGCAGGACAATATATGATCTCCGAATTGAATAAAATGTTAGATAAGAAAATTGAACAATTACCACAAGATTCAGAAATAGTTCAATTAATTCAAAAAATAGAAAAGATAGAAGATAATAGAGCAATACGAGATATTATTAGCGATAGATTTAATCGAGCTCGTACTGGAGGAAGATACACATCAAATATAAGCGTAAGAACAAAAGAATCTTTACAAGAAAGATTTAAAAATAGACAGGCATTTTCAAATGAACAACAATTAGAATATAATAAGTTAATGGGAAAACTCACCTTGTTAGAAATTTCTGGAATGCTTCCAAAAGAAATCTTTGATAATATAAATATTGCATCATTAACAAGCACAATAGGTAGTGAGTTTTCTAATAGAGAATTCGTTCATTATGGAGAAATAAGTGCAGATGAATTTGTAACAATTTCAAAAATAAATTTAGACATGTTTGCTTTATTACAAGTTGCTAAAGAACAGGGAATTGATGAACAAAAAATAAAGCAAATAGAAAATAAACTTATTGAATTTACAAATCAAAGATATGAATTGTTAAATAGGGATGAACGATTATATTATTCAAATGGTACTAATGATATTGAGTTAAATTTGAATAGTGATAGTGTGCTTATAAATGAACAAAATTTAAAAGATAATTCAAGTATTTCTATTGATGAAATGTTTGAAAAAACAAATGGAAGCATAAGTTTTTCAAGAGCCCAAAATGCTTCACAATTCGTATATAATTTGGCTATTGCACAAAGAAAAACTGTTGAATTATCTAATGTATTAAAATTAATTTTAAATGATAGCGAGTTAGATAGTGTTATTGAAGAAATAGCACAAAAATCAATAGCAATTAATGATAGAATTATAACGAGAAAAAATGGTAAAGGAATACAAGTTTCTGAATCTGTAAATATTGATATGAATAGAGGAGAAAGAAAAGTATTTTCTGATGATGAACAAAGAAAAATATATGAAAGAATTAAAGAACTTTCAACTGAACATTTAGATTTGATTTTATCAAATAAAGGTATTGAATTAGAGCAGAATATCTATATGCAAAGTTTGCAACATGAAAACATTGATGCAAATAAATCTATTGAAGAAAGATTAAATAGATATTATGCAGAAACTATAATTGATACTTTAAATATACCAAAAATATATAGAAAGGCAATTAGAGATAAAAGTTTAAATGAAGAAGAAAGAGAAAGAATAATTGGACAACTTGAAAAAGCAGATTGCAAAAAGTTAGTAAATGCATTTTTAAATGCTGGAATAAATGAAAATGAAATTTCAGAATATATTATAAATATTTTAGCAAGTAATGGATATAAAGGATACACTTTTGAAGAATTATCAAAATTAGAAAATTTAAACGAAATAATAAAAACAAATATAGATAATAAAAATTTAAAAGGTCATGTTTATCCATCTACACTAGAAGATTTAAGAGGAATATCTGATAATGATAATAGAGTAGGGGATACATCAATTAAGTTAAGAGATTATCAAAAAAAGCAGTAAATAGTATTGATGAACTTTTTGAAAAAGATAAAAGATTTGCAGGTTTAGTATTTCCAACTGGTGCAGGTAAATCATTTGTAGCAATGACAGAAATGCTAAAAAATCAAAATGGTAATATTTTATATATTGCACCACAACATGAAATTTTAAATCAAGTAGAAAGACATATATTAAAGAATATTGCTAATGTTGAAATTTTAACTACTGAAGAAATTGAAGATTTAAAGAAAAAACAAAATATAACTAATCCAAAAGAATTAAAATTACCAAAAGGAAAAATTTTACCAAGTCAATCTAGTGAATATGTAAAAAAAGTATTTCCTCATCTAACAATGTTATGCTATCAGGGTTTAGCATCTCAAAACAGAGAAGATTTAACTGATGAAGAAAAAAGAGAAAGCGATATTGAAGAAAAAGAACTAAAAGAAATATTAAAGAATAAAGATGCTGATCTAATAGTTTTTGATGAGTTACATAGGAGTGGGGCTAAAACATGGAAAAATGTTGTTAATCAATTAATTAATTATAATAAAAAAGCAAATATATTAGGAATAACCGCAACACCAATTAGAGATGATGACCATGTTGATATGATGAAAGAATTGGCTGAGATGACACATACATATAGTGAAGAAGAATTATCTACAAAACAATATCTCGGAGATGGATGTGAAATATATTTAACAGATGCAATACAAAGAGGTTTGGTAGTTGAACCTAAATTAGTTTCTTTTAATTTTATGCTAAGAGAAACTGATGAATACCAAGATATTATTAGAATGATTGAAAATGAAGCTGATGAAAACAAAAAACAGCAGTTAATACAAATAAAAGCACAAATTGATGATTTAATAAGTGGTGATACACAAATTTCAGAACATATTAAAAATAATATTTCTCAAAAAGAAAATGAAGAAATTGGGAAAATCATTAAGCAAACCATTCAAAAAAAAGATGGTAAATATATAGTATTTTTACCACAACATGCTCATAATGATGGTTTAAGTGAATCGCAATATTTTGAACAACAAGCAAAAAAAATAAAAGAAATCTTATCAGGAATAGATGGTAATCCTGAAATATATAGATTATTAAGTAAAGATGATTCTGGAAATACAAAAGTAAAAAATAAAAAAGCGATAACAGATTTTGAAAATTCTAATTCAGAACATCTAAAAATAATGTTAGCCATTAATAAATTAAATGAAGGAGTTCATGTTGATGGAATTAATGGCGAAATAATGTATAGAAAAATTAATGATGGAAGTACAATATTGTATTTACAACAATTGGGTAGAGTAATCTATTCTTTAGATAAAGATAAACCTGTGCCAGATAAGGAAATCCCAATAGTTTATGATATATATAATAACTATCTTATTCAAAATATGAACAGAACAGTCAATCAAACAACTCCAAAATCAGATCTGCAAAAATTACAAGAAATTATTGAATGGATGGATAAACATGGATATGAACCTGATATAAATAGCGAGAATACAAAAGAAGCACGAAAAGCAATTACATTAAAGAAAATACAAACAAAATATAAAAAATATCTTAATGGAATAAATAATCCAAGATTAAGTAAATCAGATATATATGAAATTGAGCAAATTATGGAATTAGCTCAATCAATAGATTTATTTAATATGGAAATAGAAAACAGAATAATACCACCTGGAGAAAAAGATTTGAGTGAAGTTCAATTATTTAAAATTTCTTCAACTCAAAAGAAATTTTTAGAATTATATAAAGATGCTAACAAAGTATTAGGTAATACAGAAAGACATAAAGGTCATCCTAATGCTAAATTAAACGATATTATGAATGTTTTAGAAACTTTAAATAGTAATGATATTTTTATTGATAATAATTTAATACATTATGGAGATACCTTAAAAGATGTTATTTTGAGATGTCCTCAAGAAATGCAACAAATTTTATTAGAGGAACTTTCAAGCTATGATGAAGAATATCCGATTGGTCAAGAGTTTAATTTTGCAAAGGCTTCATTTAAAGATAATTCTGTTTGGAAATTTTTTGAAAAGTATGATGTTAGAAAATTATATGCATGTGGAATTTTTGAAGATGTAGAGGATGCATATATAGATGAACATATACAAGACAAGCAAAAAATTAACAAAGTTAAAAGTAATGTGCTTTTTAAAGATTTTATAATATTTGGAAAAAAAGAGTTAAGAGGATTAAATGTAAAAACTGGAACATATTTAGATGAAAACGGAAGACCATCACCATTTACAGAAGATTTACCAACTAAAAGATTCAAAAAAAGACTTGCTGTTATACAACAACTTCATAAATATCTTCCAGAGGGATATACTCTTGCAAATGTATCACTTGACGAAATAGCCGATTTATCTGCTAGGGATTGTGTAAAATTATATAGACCAGATGATTATATAGCAACAGGAAATCATTATGCAGGTATTCCTATGAAATTTCCACTTAAACAAGAAATGTTATATGCTAGAAAACATTTACAGAACAAAATTGATGATTTAAGTCTAGAAGAAATTATTGAGTATAAAAGACTAGGAATATTACCATTAACCATTAATAAAGATGGGGTTGATACAGATACCAATTTACCGAGAGAGTTCTTCGGAAAAAGTCTAAAGCCTATTGAAATTTATAAACATACTAATAATGCATTTAATCAATTACAATATCTAAAAAAAGTATTAACACTATCAACGAATTTATATGGAGTATGTACAGTAAACGAAAGTATTGATGAATTACCAGATGGTAATTTTATGGAATATGTTTCTCTATACAGGAAAGAGGGTAGTGATAGTAGAAGAGAAGGTATTCCTCGTAGTAGATTTAATGTAAAACACGAAATAGAATGTGCAAGAAAGTATTTACAAGAGCATAAAGAAGAACTTGAACTTGAAGATATAATAGAATATAAGAAATTAGGAATTTTGCCTCTAAACTTAAATAAAGATGGAATAGATATAGATACAAATTTGCCTCAAACAGAATATGAATTTATATGTGTTGATGCAAATGGATTTGATAGAAAAGGATATTACTGTAAAAAGCAAGATGATGGAACATATATTAATACAGGAACTAGATATAATCCTGCAGGTTTTGGCAAAGATAGAAAGCATATTATAACAAGAACAATAGATGACTTACGTGGATTTGATATAGATGGCAAATGTTGGTGGAATAATAATAGACAATATGATAAAGCAGGATTCCGACAAGATGGTACATATAAAGATACTGGAGAGTTATATCATGAAGGATATAATGCTTTTGGATTAGATGAGAACGGAAAAAACAGACAGGGAAAAATTCCAAATGAAATTATATTTACAAGAGAATATATACTAAATGGTGTTACTAAAGGAAAAGCTAAAGAAATTCTTAATAAATATGGTGTAAAAAATAGAAGTTCTTTGAATTTATCACTTTATAAAGCATCAGAAATGTGTCCGCAAATAAAAACATTACTTTGCGAACAAATAACAAAATATCAAATGATGATAAAACAAAGAGAAGAAAAAATAAAACAACTTGAAAATGAAAAAACAGAAAATAAAGATTTATTAGAAAAACTAAAAAAAGAAAATGCAATATTAAGAAATAGAATTAATCTTATGAATCCAATGCAAGATTTAGATAAATAAATTAAGAGGTAAATATGAATAAAATTCAAAAAATATTTAATAAAATAAAGATATATTTTATGCAATTATTTAACAAAAAAGATATTAAATTAATTGAAGAATCTTCACAAGCATTAGACGACTTTCACCCCCGAAAAAATGACTATACTGAAAATAACCATGAAAAAAACGATTTTTTTATTATTTATAATAATCTAAAAAAAGGAATTATAAAACCAGAAGAATTAATGATACATGATTTAATAAAGGTTCAACTAATGATGCAAAGCGAATTGGATTATGTTAATGATAAAATTCATATATCAGAAGATGAAATTAATGAACTAAATAATAATATATTTTATTTTAGGAAAAATAATGATATGTACAAAGAAAAACTTAAAAATATAAATTAAGAATTATGTAATAGTAGAAAAAATAATTTCTGCTATTACATATCTTTAAGTTCTAGTATATATAAATAGACAGGAGTTAAAAAAGTGAAAAATAAACAAAAAAAGAAGAAATAACTGATACAGAATTGATTACTTTATTTAATAAGGCTGCATCAATTCAAGATAAATTAAATATTTAAGGTAGGGGAATAAAAGAAAAAATTGTAAAAGTTACAAATATTTTTTAATAATCAAAAATTTTATAATTATAAAAATAAATATTAAATGATAAATATAACTTTAATAAAACTAAAATTTAATCATAAGAGAATAATAATAATTTTTAAAATAAAATCATTGCGAAAGATAATTTAAAAAACATAAAATAATAAAATAGTAAATTATAATTGGATTCACTTTAACATATC
>USQZ01000063.1 GCA_900556975.1 uncultured Clostridium sp.
CAACAACATTAGATATGTTTGAAGAAATGAAAACAGCAGCATATTTACAAAAAATTAATACAATGGAACCAACATCAATCAAAGCATATGACATTCTAAAAATGGCTACAATAGAAGGTGCACGAGTATTAGGATTAGATGACGAAATAGGAACAATAGAAGTGGGGAAAAAAGCTGACTTAATATTTATAAATACAAACAAAACGCATTTATATCCAGAAAATGACCTATGTACAAACCTAGTATACTCAGCAAACGGAGCCGACGTAGACACAGTAATAATTGATGGAAAATTAATAATGCAAAACAGAAAACTATTAAACATAAATGAAAAACAAGTCAAAAAAAATATTGCAAAAGTAGTAAAAAGACTGTTATAATATAAATAATTTGAAGGGAGGGATATGTAAAATGGCATATAAAATTACAGACAAATGTATAAGCTGTGGAGCATGCGCAGGAGCTTGCCCAGTAGGATGCATATCACAAGGAAATGAACACTACGAAATAAACAAAGAAGCATGCATAGAATGCGGAACATGCGAAGGTGTATGTCCAGTAGGAGCACCAGAAGCTGAATAATTAAAAAATAAAATAAACGGCTACACATTAGCCGTATTTTTATTACAAAAGAATATTATATTTAATTTTTTATAACTGAATTAGTATATAAAGAAAATTTCATATTAGATTTTTGAATCACCACGCAGGGACCAAACGAGCGAAGCAGATTATGCAAAAGAAAAGAATATTATACTTAATTTTTAGCGACGCGCAGTTTGAAAGTTTTTACCTAGCCTTCTAAACGAAGTTTAGTAGGCGGTAAAATCTTTTAGCAAGGAACAAAAATTAAGCATAATATTCTTTTTAATTAAAAATTTGTATTGACAATATTATGAAACTTAATGTATAATAGTTAACATCGGAGATATACATACAACCGATAAGATAAGAAAAAAGTAATCCCACAAGATGGTGTTAAGCTTCGGAAGGAGGGAGATAAAATGTCAGAGATTAAAGTTAATAATGGTAATATAGAAGATGCTCTAAAAAGATTTAAAAGACAATGCGCTAGAAATGGAGTATTACAAGAAGTTAGAAAAAGAGAGCATTATGAAAAGCCAAGTGTAAAGAGAAAGAAAAAATCCGAGGCTGCAAGAAAAAGAAAATTTTAAAAAATTAGGGACACGTATATACACGTGTCCTTTTAATATCTAAAGAAAAGTAATAAAAACATATTAAATAAATATGAAGAAAAAAGCCAATAAAAACAAACACTATGCATAACCCAAAAACATTGTGAAAACAATTTAAATATGATATTATCTTTAGATAGAAAAAGAGATATGAAAGGATGGAAATAAAATGAAAAAAAGATTATTAGAAGATTTAAAAGAAGCAATGAAAGAAAAAAATGAAATAAAGAAAAATGCAATACAAATGACAAGAGCAGGAATATTACAAATTGAAAAAGACAAAGGAATAGAATTAACAGATGAGCAAATCATAGAATTAATTGCAAAAGAAGTTAAAAAAAGAAAAGACTCAATTGCAGACTATGAAAAAGGTGGAAGAGAAGATTTAGTAAATCAAATAAAAGAAGAAATAAGCTATCTAGAAGTTTATTTGCCAAAACAATTAACAAAAGAAGAAATTACTAAAATTGTAAAAGAAGTAATTGAAGAAACAGGAGCTACTTCAATGAAAGATATGGGAAAAGTTATGAAATCAGCAAAAGAAAAAATTGGAGCTCAAGCAGATGGAAAATCTATAAATGAAGTTGTAAAAGAACTATTAGCATAAAAAAACAAAAAAAGACAAATACTAATAAAAAACAAGGAGAAAATTTGTGGAATATATAAAAAAAGAAATTAAGTCAGGAGTAACACTCCATTTAATTAAGAACAATAATTTTAAAACTGATTTTACAGTAGTATTTTTAACAATGCCATTAGAAAAGGAAAACATAACTAAAAACGCATTACTACCAGCTGTTTTAAGAAGTGGTTGTAAAAAGTATCAATCATATCAAAAAATTATTGAAGAATTAGAAATGCTATATGGAGCAGCTTTTGACTGCGGTGTAGATAAAACAGGTGATAACTTAGTTTTAAAATTCTTTATTGAAAGTATAAATGATAATTATTTACCAAATAAAAATAATAACTTAGAGAAAGTAATAAATGTACTTACAGAAATAATATTTAACCCACAAGTTCAGGATAATTCATTTGATAAAACAAAAGTTGAACTTGAAAAAAGAAATTTAGAAATGATAATAAATGCACAAAAAGACAATAAAGATTTCTATGCATATGATAAGTGCGTAAAAACAATGTATAAAAACCAGGCATATGGATTAAGCAAATATGGAGATAAAGATGATTTACCAACAATAAATAATAAAAATTTATATGAACAATATAAGCAAATGATTGATACTTGCAAAATAGATATAATTGTTAGTAGTGATTTTTCAGCAGAAGAAGTTGAAAAAATAATAAATGACAACAAATTAATTCAAGCTATAAAACCAAGAGAAGAAAAAATTAAAATTAATGATATAAAAAAAGAAATAAAAGACATAATAGAAAATCCAGAAGAAATAAAAGAAGAATTAGATGTAACTCAAGGTAAACTTGTAATTGGATTAGACATACTACCAAACAGATTTGATGATTTTAGATATATAACAATAGTATATAATGCTATATTTGGTAATGGAGTTAGTTCAAAATTATTTCAAATTGTAAGAGAAAAAGAAAGTCTTGCATATACTACAAAATCAGAATATGTAGTGCAAAAAAATAATATTTTTATAAGATGTGGAATCGAGTGTGATAAATATCAAAAAACATTAGACTTAATAAAGAAATTGTTAGATGATATGAAAAAAGGAGATTTTACAGACGAAGAAATAACCAAAGCTAAAGATTATATTTTGGCAGGAGTTGATTCAATAAGTGAAGAACAAGATTCACAAATATTATTTTTATTTGGACAGGAATTATCAAAAAGATCAATAACAATAGATGAATACAAAGAAAAAATAAAAAATGTAACAAGAGACGAAATTATAGAAATCGCAAACAAAATTCAAATCAACACAATATATTTCTTGAGAAATGGAGGAGAAAATGCAGATAATTGAAAATAAAATATTAAAAGAAAAAGTTTATATAGAAAAATTAGAAACTGGACTAACAATTATGTGCATTCCAAAAGAAAACACAAGAAAAAAGTATGCTATTTTTTCAGTAGAATATGGATCAAATGATAATGAATTTATCATAGATGGAGAAAATGAAAAAACGACAATTCCGGATGGTGTAGCACATTTTTTGGAACACAAATTATTTGAACAAGAAAATGGAACAAATAGCTTAGATGTATTGTCATCACTTGGAGTAGAAGCAAATGCATACACAACAAATGATCATACAGCATACTTATTTGAATGTACAAACAATTTTGAACCAGCCTTAGATGAATTATTAAAATACGTACAAAATCCATATTTTACAGATCAAAATGTAGAGAAGGAAAAAGGAATTATTGCACAAGAAATAAATATGTATGATGATGAACCTGAATGGAGAGCATATATAAATTGTATGAAAGGTTTGTACAAAGTTAATTCAATAAGAATTGACGTTGCAGGAAGTGTCGAAACAATACAAAAAATAGATAAAGAAATTTTATATAAATGCTATAATAACTTTTATGTTCAAAACAATATGATACTAGTAGTGTGTGGTAATTTTAATCCTGAAGAAATAATAGAAAAAATAAAAGGAAAAATAACATTATCATCAAAGAACAAAGCTAAAGTTATAGAAGTTAACGAACCAGAAGAAATAAATCAAAAAGAAATTATAGCAAATATGGATGTTTCTATTCCAATATTTACGTTTGGATATAAGCTAAAACCTATAAAAGAAAATAAATCAAAAATAAGCTTAAGTCTTGAAATAATATTAGAAATACTATTTGGAACGAGCTCAGAATGTTATAAAGAATTATATGAAAAAGGATTAATATTCGAAAACGTATCTGCAACATATGAATATGCTAGAGATTATGCACACATATTAATTCAAGGAAAAACGAATGATTTAAAAGAAACCAAAAAAATAATAGAAGAAAAAATAGAAAAATATAAAAATAATGGAATAAGTGACGATGAATTTGAAAGAGCCAAAAGAAAAATATATGGACAATATGTAAGAGAATACAATGATGTTTCTATAATAGCCATCATGTCAATTTCAAATTACTTTAGAAAAATAAAACCATTTGAGAATATAGAGAACTACAATTTAGTGACAAAACAATATGTAGAAAAAACATTAAAAGAAGCATTCAACAAAGGAAAAATGGTCGAATCTTATGTTATTCCGAAAAAAGGCAACGAATAACGAAAAAATAGAGAAAAAAATGTTAAAATTTGTCGAACGAAAAAATTAGTAAATAAGAAAAATAAGTTGACTCCCATGTAAAAATATGGTATTTTATAAGCGAATAAAACAATACTTTTGTAGAATAAAAGGAGTGATTGTCATGATAGATGAAAAAATTTGTAAATTAAGGGAAGAACTAAATAGAAGCATCCAAAATGGCGAAGATTATGATACTATATATACAATAAGTATAAGATTAGATAACTTAATAGCTGAATATTATAAAAACATAGGATAAACGTAGCAAAAATAGGAGGAAAAAATGTTCGAATTAGATGGAATAAATGTATTAAAACATAGTAGCATAAAAATTCAAAAAGAAAAGGTAATCTATATTGATCCATTTCAAATAGACATTCCAGCACATGATGCTGATTTAATACTATGCACACATTCACATTATGATCATTTTTCACCAGATGATATAAAAGCAGTGGCAAAAGAAGATACTGTATTAATAACAACAGAAGACTGCAAAAATGAAATAAGTAAAACAGGAATATATGAAGAAAACGTACATTATTGTAAGCCATATGAAACTTTCAATTTTGAAGGTATTATTATCGAAACAATACCAGCATATAATAAAAATAAACCATATCATCCGAAATCTAAAGAATGGGTAGGATATATAATAGATATTGACGAACACAGATATTATATAGCTGGAGATACAGATAAAACAAAAGAAGCATGTGCAGTAAAGTGTGATGTAGCATTTTTACCAGTTGGAGGAACATATACAATGAACTATGTTGAAGCGGCAGCTTTAGCTAGTAAAATAGAACCAAAGTATGTAATTCCAACTCACTATGGGTCAATAGTAGGAGAACCAGAAGATGGTATATTATTCAAAGAGCTAATAGATACTAGTAATACAAAATGTGAAATATATTATTAAAAGTAACATAAAAAAATCATCTCTAATATTATATATTAGAGGTGATTTTTTTGGCTAAAATATTAGTATATAATAATCAAACAAACAGGATGGAAACATATTACAGAGGAGAGGCAGAGCCAATGCCTTATAACCAAGGTACATTAAGAGTAAGAGAATTCAGAGGTTCAAGTGAAAGCAATTTATTATGGACAGACAAAAGAACAATGCAAAGTTGGAATAATTTTAGAACTCTATATGGAAGAGGAATCTATGTTGGATTTGCATTTAAGAGATGTTGGGAAGGCGGACATGGAATTTTATCTCAGCATTATGCAGGAGTTGCATTTGACGTTGGACAGAATTTAAGTGAAAGTTCAAGAAACTATATGAGAAATTTGGCAAAAGCATCAGGATACTGGAGATATGTAGAACCAGCGGCAGATACTCCAAGATGGGTACATTTTGACAATAGGTGGATAGCAAGTGGATATCCGTTAACTCAATTTGGAAGTAGAGGGGTATATGTATTAATTGCACAAGATGCACTAAATACTTTAGGTTTAGGAACAGGTGGGCTAGATGGAATATTTGGTAGAAGAACAAAAGAAGCAGTAATAACATTCCAAGGAAATAATGGGTTGTCGCAAGATGGACAAATAGGAAATATTACATGGAACAGCTTAATGACACAAGTAGTTGGAAAAGGAGCAAGCAATTCAACTATATTAGAATAAATGAAACGACACATAAAAAATACTATATAAAAATGATTAAAAAGAAGTTTTCAGAATAACTGAAGAATAAATCAAGCAAAACTAAAAAACCATCTGTGTTTTACTACAGATGGCTTTTTAGCTTTTTTTAGATTATCCGGAGAACTGTCCGGATAATCGGGGATAATCTTGGATCATGGCTATGCTGGTCACGGCGTACATACCTTAAGACAGGAGTCTTGATGAAGTATGTAGCTGCACCAGCGATAATCACTGCAAGTACTCTTGCGATAATCGCACTATATGGTGCCAAAGTTTCTACAGCCACCATTGCAACAATCGTCAGGAACATTGCAGTCCAAGCCATACGGCTATGCGTTCCAATGGCAAGAGCCACAAATGCAAAAACCAACAATGCACCAAATGACAACAGCGCCTGCATAGAAGTAACAACAAAAGTAATAACACCAGTAACAAAGCTAATCGCTGCAATGAATGTGAGTCCGAAAATTATCATATACGAGACCTCCTTAAAAATAAAAAGTTTTATAGTAACTGCTGCATCTCCGTGATGAAAACGTAGGAGATATCTAAATATAGATAAACTTATTATACCACAACTTAACATAAATGTAAAATAGCCACCTTGAATGCATTGCATAAACTTTTTGTGGGAAACACCACCTTTGGTATTTTATTATCCATACA
>USQZ01000064.1 GCA_900556975.1 uncultured Clostridium sp.
TTCTGATGTTTGGACAAGATATAGGTATAGATTTAGGAACTGCTACAGTAATAGCGTATGTAAAAGGAAAAGGAATTGTACTTAGGGAACCATCTGTAGTTGCTGTAAATAGTACTTCTGGAGAGGTTTTAGCTGTTGGACATGAAGCAAGAAGAATGCTTGGGAGAACACCAGGAAATATAATTGCAACAAGACCATTAAGAGATGGCGTTATTTCTGATTATACTGTTACAGAAAAAATGTTAAAATATTTTATAAATAAAATAGGAGGAAAATTTTTATTTGCTCCTAGAATAATGATTTGTATACCATCTCAGGTAACTGAGGTTGAAAAAAAGGCTGTTATAGATGCTGCTTCAAATGCTGGAGCAAGAAAAGTATATTTAATTGAAGAACCAATAGCTGCTGCGATTGGAGCTGGAATAGATATTTCAAAGCCATGTGGAAATATGATTGTTGATATAGGTGGTGGAACTACTGATATTGCCGTTATTTCTCTTGGCGGATCTGTTGTTAGCACTTCAATAAAAGTAGCCGGTGATAAATTTGATGAAGCAATTGTTAGATTTATTAAAAGAAAATATAATGTAATGATAGGTGAAAGAACAGCTGAGGATTTAAAAGTTAATGTTGGTTGTGTTTACCCTAAGATTCAAGATGTTGAGATGGATATAAGAGGAAGAGATTTAATAACTGGTCTTCCTAAAACATTAACTGTTCATTCAAGTGAAATGATGGAAGCTTTAGATGAACCTGTAAATATGATTGTTGATGCAGTTCATTCCGTTTTAGAAAAAACACCACCTGAACTTGCGGCTGATATTAGTGATAGAGGAATTTATATGACTGGTGGAGGTTGCTTGATTGATGGATTGGACAAGCTTCTTCAAGAAAGAACTGGCATTAATGTTATGATTGCTGAAGATGCAGTTTCATGTGTTGCTTTAGGGACAGGTAAAGCTTTAGATAATCTAGATAATTTAGATAGAAAATAATATGTGTTAAAATAAACTCAAGTTATTGGACTGCTGTTTGATGATTTGAGTTTATTTATGTAATAAAAAATAGAAGATTTTTTTGAAATATCATATGCAAGAAAAGATGTGGATTTGAAAATAATTGAAAATATTATTGAAGACCTCTTTTATTTTGCTAATTTATGAAGAACTTAAATATAATTGATAGTTTTTAGAATATGGAGAAGTATATGGAAAAAAATAAGAAAAAAGTTGCTTTTTTTACTTTAGGATGTAAAGTTAATCAATATGAAACAAATGGCATGGCACAGAAATTAATGGATAAATATGAAGTAGTTGAACCAGAAGAGAAGGCAGATATTTATATTATTAATACTTGCAGTGTAACTAATATGTCTGATAGAAAATCTAGACAAATGATTAGACGTGCTAAAGAAATGAATAAAGATGCATTTGTTATTGTTGTTGGTTGCTATGCTGAAGTAGCAAAAGAAGAAATTGAAAAAATTGATGAGGTTGATTTGGTTCTTGGAAATCATCAAAAGGCAAATATTGATAAATATATAGAAGCGTATTTTGATGGGAAAAATATTGATGATACTGCAATTGAAAATTATTTTTATGATTTTGGTTCAATAACATATACTGAAAAAACAAGAGCTGTTATAAAGGTTCAAGATGGATGCAATAATTTTTGTACATATTGCATAATTCCATATGCTAGAGGAAGAATTTGCAGTAGAAAACCTGAGAGTGTAATTGATGAGATTACTAAGATTGCAGATGAAGGTATTAAAGAGGTTGTTATTACTGGAATACAGGTTTCAGCTTATGGGAAAGATTTTGATAATGAATACAGATTAATTGATTTACTTGAAGAAATTAATAAGATAGATGGAATTGAGAGAATTAGATTAGGATCTATAGAGCCTCTTATGATAACAGATGAGTTTTGTAATAGAGCTAGAAAAATAGAGAAGTTATGTCATCATTTTCATTTATCACTTCAAAGCGGATGTGATAAAACTTTGAAAGAAATGAACAGGAAATATACAACTGATCAATTTAGAGATGTTGTAAGAAGATTAAGAAATTTATATGATGACGTTATTTTAACAACTGATATAATTGTAGGATTTCCAAATGAAACTGACGAAGATTTTGAGAAGACGTATGAATTTTTAAAAGAAATAAAGTTTTATAAAATGCATGTATTTAAGTATTCACCTAGAAAAGGTACAGTTGCTGCTAAGATGAAAAATCAAATACCTGCTGAGATAAAAGATGTAAGAAGCAAAAGATTGTTACAATTATCAAATGAGAATGAATGTGATTATTTGAATGAGTATATCGGAAAAAAAGTTAGAGTATTGATGGAAGAAAAAGATGGCGATTATATTAAGGGACATACAGGAAATTATATAGTTGTGAAAACTGTCGGAGATGAAAGTGATTTAGAGAATTTTGTTGATGTTATTGCTGAGAAAAATGGTGGCGATTGTCTAATAGGAAAGAAAATGAAATAAAAATGTAACAAAAGAGTAATTGAAATGAAAAAGAAATTGTATTGAATATTTTATTTGGATATAGTATAACTTATCATAAGTGGTGAAGTTTTACTAAGGAGGAATGAAATGGGAAATATAAATTTTAGAAATGAAGAAGAAAAGGTTCAAGAAAATGCTGGAAGCATTTTTATTGATGGAATGCCACAAGAGAAAGCTGATTCATATGTTGGTGCTATTCAACAACCAACAGGATATGTAGGAGGTTTCTTTGGAACAAATGGAAATACAGAAGAGCAAAATGCTGGTTCTTATGTAGGTGGATTTGTTTCTAATCAAACTCAACAAGCTCAAGGTGTAGGATATGAAAACATTTCAACAACAGAAGAATATGATGCTAAAAAATTACCTGTAAAAGCAGGATTTTGGTCAAGAATAAAATCATTCTTATTCCAAGAAATTGATTTAAAACAAGAAATAAGAATTGAATTATCTCCAAAAGAAGAAAAAGTATTAAATGAAGTTCATGATTTCTTATTCCAAGAAGTTTCTTTTAAAGGATTTAAAAGATCTTTAAAAAATAATAAATAGTAATGAATCTTAAAGAGACGTATTTTATACGTATCAGACTGTTGACAAAGTATCTAAGAATATTTTGTTCAACAGTCTTTTTTTGTGCGACAGGCATGTCGTTTGACTAATTGGTGAAAGTCCGTAGAGGAGGTTGTTATGGGGACGTTTCTCTTGATATGGGCTGCTATGGGGACGTTTCTTTTGACACCTAAATTAACACTAATAATTGAGTATGTGTCAAAAAGAACGTCCAAATGACACTTATTGCGTGTGTGAATATTGATATTGTTTTTGGAATAATATATAATTTGGAAAACGTATTTTTGAAGGGAGAGAGTATGTTACAGTTAAAGGGTGTTACTAAGGATTATTTGTCTGGTGATCAGACGGTTCATGCGCTTAAGGGAATTGATATTGAGTTTAGAAAGAGTGAGTTTGTTTCTATCCTTGGTCCAAGTGGTTGTGGTAAGACGACTTTACTTAATATTATTGGTGGTTTAGATAGGTATTCTGCTGGTGATTTGATTATTAATGGTAAGTCTACTAAGATGTTTAAGGATAGAGATTGGGATGCTTATAGGAATTATTCTGTTGGTTTTGTTTTTCAAAATTATAATTTGATTCCTCATCAAAGTGTTTTGGCTAATGTCGAGTTGGCGCTTACTTTGTCTGGTGTTAATAAGAAGGTTAGAAGAGAGAAGGCAATTAAGGCTTTAAAGGATGTTGGTTTGAGTGAGCAGATTCATAAAAGACCTAATCAGTTGTCTGGTGGGCAGATGCAAAGGGTTGCGATTGCTAGGGCTTTGGTTAATGATCCTGATATTATTTTGGCTGATGAACCAACTGGTGCTTTGGATACTGATACTAGTATTCAGATTATGGAGATTTTGAAGGAGATTTCAAAAGATAAGTTAATTGTAATGGTTACTCATAATCCTGAGTTGGCTGAGAAGTATTCTTCTAGAGTTGTTAAGGCATTGGATGGAAAGATTATTAGTGATTCTAATCCATATACTGAGACTGATAGGGCTAGCGAGGGTGAGCTTAAAGCTAAGTCTGGTAAGACTTCTATGAATTTTTTTACTGCGCTTTCTTTGAGTTTGAATAATTTGATGACAAAGAAGGGAAGAACTTTTCTTACGGCATTTGCTGGTAGTATTGGTATTATTGGTATTGCACTTATTTTGTCTTTATCTAATGGTGTTGATAAATATATTGCAAAGGTTCAGGAGGATACGCTTTCTAATTATCCGTTGACGATTCAAGAAGAGAGCGTTGATGCTGATTCAATGCTTGAAATTTTTATGAATCAAGAGGATAACAAGCATGATGATGGTAAGGTTCATTCTAGGCAGTTGATTGGTAAGATTTTTGATAAGATTTCTAAGAATGTTCAGAGAAATAATTTGACTGAGTTTAAGAAATATATTGAGGGTACTGATAATGATATTAAAAAATATTCTAATGCGGTTCAGTATTCTTATAATGTTACTCCTTTTATTTATAAAGCTGATACTGAGAATGGTGTGGTTCAGGTTAACCCTTCTACTACTTTTGAGAAACTTGGAATGGCTGAGTCTTCTGATCAGTCTACTTATTTTATGGGAAGTTCATCTGATGTTTGGACTGAGATGCTTGATAATCAAGATTTGCTTGAGTCTCAATATGATGTTGTTGCTGGTAAATGGGCTGATAGTTATGATGAGGTTGTGTTGATTATTAATGAGAATAATGAGATTAGTGATTATTCTTTGTATTCTTTAGGAATTAAGAATCAGTCTGAAATTACTGAAAAGATGCGTAAGGTAATGGCTGGCGAGTCTTTGGATGAGTTAGAGGATGATGTTTATTCTTATGATGATTTCCTTGGATTGAAGTATAAGATTTTGTTGAATACTGATTTTTATGTTAAAAAAGGAAGTTCATGGATTAGCAAGAAGAGTGATGAGAGTTATTTAAAAGAAAAATTGGCTAATGCTCAGGAACTTAAGATTGTTGGTGTTATTAGACCTAAAGCTGAGGTTACTGCAACGTCAATGGGTGATATGGGTATTATTGGTTATAAAAAGGAACTTACAGAGTATTTAATTAATTCTATTAATGATTCTGAAATTGCTAAGGCTCAAAAAGAAAATGAGAATATTAATGTGTTTACTGGTAAGGAATTTTCTAGTGAAGTTTCTTCTGGTATGAGTGGATTTGATTATTCTAAGTTGTCTGCTGATGAACAGGCTTATATGGCTGGACTTTCTCAAGAGGAGCTTGCTGGTGTGATTGCTTCTTATTCTGAAAAGGCTAGTGCAACTTATGATGAGAATATAAAAGAACTTGGAATTTGTGATTTAGATTCACCTGCTGCAATTAGTATTTATCCAATTGATTTTGATAGTAAAGATAAGATTATATCTGCAATTAATAAATATAATGAAGATAAGAAAAATGAAGGTAGAGAGGATGATGTAATTCAGTATACAGATATGGTTGCTACGATGATGTCTTCTGTTACTGTTATTGTTAATATGATTAGTTATGTGCTTATTGCATTTGTTTCAATTTCACTTGTAGTTTCATCAATTATGATTGGTATAATTACGTATATTTCAGTACTTGAGAGAATTAAAGAGATTGGTATTTTACGTAGTATAGGTGCATCTAAGAAAGATATTTCAAGAGTATTTAATGCGGAGACTTTTATTGTTGGATTGGTTGCTGGTGTACTTGGAATTGGTATAACGGTGTTATTGAATATTCCTATTAATGCAATTATTAAAAATATTGCGGATGTTTCAAATCTTTCTAAATTGCCTGTTGGGGGAGCTGTTATATTAATTTTAATAAGTATGATTCTTACTATAATTGCTGGTTTGATTCCTGCAAAAATGGCTAGTAAGAAGGATCCAGTTGAGGCTCTTAGAACTGAATAAAGATGAAAAACTCAATGCTTTTTGCTTTGAGTTTTTTTGGTGTCATGTGAGAGTGTTAGAGTGCTATTGGGACGTTCTTTTTGACACAAAGTTACTTATTAGTGCTAATTGGTTGTCAAGAGAAACGTTCCCGTGACAACTTGTGATTAATGCTGGAGTTGAGGTGCGTGTCGAAAAGAACGTCCCAATGACACTCCTATGATATTGCGTATGTTTAAATTTTACATAACTGGGAAAAATACAATAAACTATTGCAATTGATGTTGATTTGTTATAGAATAGGCATGGTTAAATATAACCAAATAAAGTGATTGTAAATCAAAGGAGGATTTTATATGTCAGTTAAAGTAGCTATTAATGGATTCGGCCGTATAGGACGTCTTGCATTTAGACAAATGTTTGGAGCGGAGGGATATGAAATCGTTGCTATTAACGATTTAACAAGTCCAGTTATGTTAGCTCATTTATTAAAATATGATTCTGCTCAAAAAAGATATGATAAAGCAGATACAGTAGTAGCAGGAGAAGATTCTATTACTGTTGACGGAAAAACAATAAAAATATATGCAGAGAAAGATGCAGCAAATTTACCTTGGGGTGAAATTGGAGTTGATGTTGTTTTAGAGTGTACAGGTTTCTATACATCTAAAGAAAAAGCTTCAGCTCATATAGCTGCAGGTGCTAAAAAAGTTGTTATTTCTGCACCAGCTGGTAAAGATTTACCAA
>USQZ01000065.1 GCA_900556975.1 uncultured Clostridium sp.
GAATTGCTGAATCTAAAATTCAAAGTGCTGAAAATGAAGCTAAAAGATTACTTGAGAATGTGAAAATAGAAGCAGAAAATACTAAGAGGGAAGAAATTTTTAAAGCAAAAGAAGAAATGCTTAAACTTAGAAATGATTTAGATCAGGAGATTAAAGAGAGGAGAGCGGAAGTTGGACAACAGGAAAAAAGATTGATTCAAAAGGAAGAAAATTTAGATAGAAGAGTTCAATCTTTAGAAGATAAGGAAAAAGATTTAGATAAGAGAATTGTTGAAAACGATGAAATTAGACAAGAATTAGAAGATAAAAAAGCTGAGGAACTTGCAGAATTACAACGTATTTCCGGATTAACTGTTGACCAAGCTAAAAAACAATTACTAGATTCTTTGGAAAATGAGATTGTTCCTGAAAAGGCTCAAATGATTAAAGATTTTGAGAATAAATATAAAGAGGATTCTTCAAAAATTGCCAAGGAAATGGTTTGTTATGCAATTCAAAAATGTGCAGCAGACCACACTTCTGAAACTACAGTATCTGTTGTTTCATTACCAAATGATGAAATGAAAGGTAGAATTATTGGTAGAGAGGGAAGAAACATTAAAACTCTTGAAACATTAACAGGAATAGACTTAATTATTGATGATACGCCAGAAGCTGTTATTATTTCTGGATTTGATCCGCTTAGAAGAGAGGTAGCTAGAATCGCTCTTGAAAAACTTTTAGAGGATGGAAGAATTCATCCGGCTAAAATTGAAGAAATGGTTGAAAAGGCTAAAGAAGAAGTTGAAGCAATCATTAAAGAAGAGGGAGAAAGAGCAGTTTTAGAAACTGGTGTAAATGGTTTAAATCCAGATGTTATTAAACTTCTAGGTAAATTGAAGTATAGAACAAGTTATGGTCAAAATGTATTAAATCATTCTATAGAAGTTTCAAACCTTGCTAGAATTATGGCTGAGGAATTAGGATTAAATCCTAAATTAGCTAGAAGAGCTGGTTTGTTACATGATATTGGAAAAGCTTTAGATCACGATATGGAAGGTACTCATGTTGAGATTGGAGTTGATATATTAAAACGTTATAAAGAAAATGATTTAGTTATTAATGCTGTTGAAGCTCACCATGGTGATGTTGAACCTAAGAGCTTAGAGGCTGTTTTAGTACAAGCTGCTGATGCAATTTCTGCATCTAGACCTGGCGCTAGAAGAGAGACTGTCGAAACATACATTAAGAGATTACAAGAATTAGAAACAATTGCTGATTCATTTAATGGTGTTGATAAGTCATTTGCTATCCAAGCTGGTAGAGAGATTAGATTAATTGTTAAACCTGATAAGATTTCAGATAATGATATGGTTATTTTAGCAAGAGATGTTGCGAAGAAAATCGAAGCAGATATGGAATATCCAGGACAAATTAAAGTTAATGTAATTCGTGAGACAAGAGCTATAGAATATGCAAAGTAAAATGCCAAAAATTAAGTTTGTATATGCTAATTTAATGTAAAATAGAAAAACATTAGTTATTTTTATAGCTAATGTTTTTTCTGTTTTATGATACTTATTTACAAATGTAGTTGGAAGGAACATAAAATTTTATAAAAAACAGTAGATTTTAAATCTATTGTTTTTTTAAGTTTAGTTTAAGCTTTATTTATTAAAATGACGATGTTGACAAATGACATTGTGTCATTTATAATTCTTATGTAATTAAAAAGGAGGGAGAATATGCCTAAGAGTACATTTTATAATTTACCTAAAGAAAAGCAGGATAAAGTACTTGAGGCAGCGCGTAAGGAGTTTTTTAGGGCGGAAGATGGCGAGATTTTAATAAAAAATATTGTTGTTGATGCTAAGATTCCAAGAGGAAGTTTTTATCAATATTTTGAGTCAAAGGAAGACTTGGTTGAATTTTTAATAAAGAATCATTTAAAAAATACTGAGGAAAGATTTTGCTTATTAATTGATAAAAATGATGGCGATATTTTAGCAGCTTTTGAAGAGATGTTTAATAAAATTATTGATAAACAGAAGATGGAAGGCGTTAATAAAGAAAGAAAAGTTATGGAACATATTAAAAAGCTTCAAGAGAAATATGGATGCCAGAGTGCTGTAAAAGATTTTCCAAAGGAAATGACTAATACTGTTTTATTAAATCATATTGATAAGTCTAAATATAGAATTACTACATCAGAGGAATTGGCAAGTGTATATCATATTATTATGAGTATGATGATAAAAAATGCTATTGATTTTAAAAATGGAGATTCTAAAGAAGAAACTAAAAAAGCATTTAAACGTGATTTAGATTATTTAAGATATGGTGTTATGAAATAAAATTTAAAGAAAGGAATAAGGAATAATGTTTAAAATTTTACTGAAGTTAAAAAAAGCATGGAAATCTGTTTTGATTGTTGTTGTTTTACTTGTTGTTCAAGCAATGGGTGAGCTTGCGTTACCAGATTATACTTCTAAAATTGTTAATGTGGGTATTCAGCAAGGTGGTATTGAGTCATGCGTTCCTGAAGCTATTAAGGAAGAGTCAATGCAAAATATTTTACTTGCTACAGAGGATGATGATTATATTTTAGATAAATATACTTTGTTATCTAAATCAAATTTAAGTAGTGAGGATTATGAAAAAGATTTAAGAAAATATCCAGCTTTAGAGAATGAAAATGTTTATGTTTTAAAGAAAATCTCAAAAGAAGATAGAGAAAAATTAGAAGGAGTAATGGCTAAACCGCTTGTTATGATGTATGTTATACAAGATTCTGAAAAGTCAGAGTCTATGAAACAATATGTTATTGCAAATTTGCCTGTTGAAGTTCAATCAGCATTCCAAAATATGAGTTTAATTGATATTATTAAGGCTATGCCAGAAGAACAGAGCAAGCAAATGATTGATAATTTTGGAAAGCAAATTGAGGATAAAGTTGGTGGAATGATTGATCAATCTGCTATTACTGCTGTTAAAGCGGAGTATACTGCTATTGGTATGGATACTGATAAAATTCAGACAAGTTATATTTGGAAATCTGGATTTAAAATGCTAGGTGTGGCTTTCTTAATAATGCTAGCGGGTGTTACTGTAATGTTCTTCTCATCTGGAATGGCTTGCAAGCTAAGTAAGTATTTGAGAGATGAAGTGTTTGAAAAGGTTCTTAAATATTCAACTAAGGAGTTTAGAGAATTTTCTACAGCATCATTAATTACAAGAAGTACAAATGATATTCAGCAGATTCAGGGTATGATTCAAATGCTATTTAGAACTGTTGTATATGCTCCTATTATGGGAATTGGTGGTTTAATTAGAGTTATTACTAAGAGTAGTACATCAATGGTATGGATTATTGGTTTTGCAATTTTATGTATTTTAACAATTGTTATTGTTTTATTTATTGTTGCTATGCCTAAATTTAAGAAGTTGCAGACTTTAATTGATAAGATTAATTTGGTTGCTAGAGAAATTTTAACTGGTTTACCTGTTATTAGAGCTTTCCATAAGGAAGAGGCTGAAGAGAAGAGATTTGATAAGGCAAATCTTGATTTAACTAAGGTTAATATTTTTGTTAATAGAGTTATGTCATTTATGATGCCTTTGCTTATGTTTATAATGAATGGTATTGCTCTTATGATTGTATGGTTTGGCAGTCATAATATTGATTCTGGAATAATGCAGGTTGGAGATATGATGGCAATTATTCAATATACAATGCAAATTGTTATGGCGTTTTTGATGCTATCTATGATTTCTATAATGCTTCCAAGAGCTGCTATTTCTGCTAACAGAATTAATGAGATTTTGGATACAGATTTGAGTATTAAAGATAAAGAAGAAACAAAGAATTTTGATGAGACTAAAAAAGGTTTAGTTGAATTTAAAAATGTTTCTTTCAGATATCCTGATGCTGATATGGAAATTTTGACTGATATTAATTTTACTGCTGAGCCAGGAAAGACTACAGCGATAATAGGAAGCACTGGTAGTGGTAAGTCTACAATAGTTAATTTGATTCCTAGATTTTATGATGTAACTGGTGGAGAACTTTGTGTTGATGGAGTTAATATTAAAGATGTTGCTCAAAAAGATTTAAGAAATATTATAGGATTTGTTCCTCAAAAAGGTGTGTTGTTTTCTGGTACAATTGAATCAAATATAAAATTTGCAGATGAGAATATGAGTGATGAGCAAATGATTAGAGCTGCTGAAATTGCTCAAGCTACTGAGTTTATTGAATCTAAACCAGAGAAATATCAAGCACCTATTTCTCAAGGTGGTACGAACGTTTCTGGAGGTCAAAAGCAAAGATTATCAATTGCTAGAGCTATTGCTTCAGATCCTGAAATATATATTTTTGATGATAGTTTTTCTGCTTTGGATTATAAAACAGATTGTGTTTTAAGAGAAGAGTTAGCAAAGGTTACGAAGGATAAAACTGTTATAATTGTTGCTCAAAGAATTAACACGGTTTTGAATGCTGATCAGATTATTACTTTAGAAGACGGAAAGATTGTTGGTAAAGGTACTCACGAAGAATTGATGAAGAATTGTGAGACATATAGACAGATTGCTTTATCTCAATTATCAGAAGAAGAATTAAGTAGGAAATAGAAAGGAAGTGAGAACAAATAATGCACGAAAAAGATTTAAAGAAAATTAAGAAAAAGCCAATGAGAGGCGGACCTGGCGGTCATGGTCCTGCTGGAGCTGGAGAAAAAGCTAAAGATTTTAAAGGTACATTAAATAAATTAATGAAAAGATATTTAGGCGATTACAAATGGAAGTTAATTATTGTTTTCATTTTTGCTATTGCTGGAACAATTTTTACAATTGTTGGACCTAAGATATTGGGTAAAGCTACTACAGAAATTTATACTGGTATTGTTAAGAAGATTTCTGGAACTGGTGGAATAGATTTTGATTATATATTCCGTATTATTATGATTTTGGTTACATTGTATGTTATTAGTGCTCTTTGTTCATTAGTCCAAAGTCTTGTAATGACTGATGTTTCACAAAAATTAACTTATAGATTAAGAGATGAATTATCTAAGAAAATTCATAAATTGCCTATGAACTTTTTTGATAAGCAAAGCAAGGGTGATGTTTTATCAATATTAACAAATGATATTGATACTTTCGGACAGAGTTTCAATCAAAGTATTACTGAAATAATTACTGCTGTTTGTACTGTTGTTGGTATATTGATTATGATGATTTCAATTAATATTCCTATGACGTTTATTTCTTTATTGATATTGCCTATAGCTGCTTTTGTTGTAAAGAATATTGTTGGTAGATCTCAAAAATACTTTACTGCTCAACAAGAAATTTTGGGTGAGGTTAATGGTCAAGTTGAAGAGGTTTATGGCGGACAAAGTATTATAAAGGCTTTTAATAGAGAAGATGAAGTTATAAAAGAGTTTAAAGAGAAGAATCAAAAGTTGTATTCAGCTGGATGGAAGTCTCAGTTTATGGGTGGCTTTATGTATCCGGTTATGAACTTTATTAGCAATTTAGGATATGTTGCTGTTGCAATTGTTGGCGGATATTTTGTTATTAACGGACAAATTCAAGTTGGTGATATTCAATCTTTTGTTCAATATAATAAACAATTCACTAGACCTATTGGTGAGATTGCTCAGGTTATGACTCAGATTCAGACTATGATTGCTGCTTTGGAAAGAGTTTTGAAATTCTTAGATGAAGAAGAAGAGAAAGATGCTGTTTCTAATCCAGTTGATGTTGACTCATTAAAAGGAAATATCAAATTCGAACATGTTAAATTTGGTTATAATTCTGACAAGATAGTTATTAATGATTTTAATGCTAATGTTAAAGATGGTCAAAAGATTGCAATTGTTGGACCAACTGGTGCTGGTAAGACTACACTTGTTAAATTGCTTATGAGATTTTATGATTTAAATGACGGTAAAATTACTATTGATGGATATGATATAAAGGATTTCAAGAAGGGCGATTTAAGAAAGCACTTTGGTATGGTTCTTCAAGATACATGGTTGTTTAGTGGAACTATAAAGGATAATATTAAGTATAGTAACCCTGGTGCTACTGATGATGAGGTTATTGAAGCTGCTAAGGCTGCTCATGTTCATCACTTTATTAAGACTTTACCTAATTCTTATAATATGGTACTTAATGAGGAAACAAGTAATATTTCTGCAGGTCAGAAGCAGTTGTTGACTATTGCTCGTGTTATTTTGGCTGATCCTAAGATTTTGATTTTGGATGAGGCAACTAGTTCAATTGATACTAGAACTGAGATTCAAATTCAGGCTGCTATGGATAATTTGATGAAGGGTAGAACGAGTTTTATTATTGCTCATAGGTTGTCTACTATTAAGAATGCTGATATGATATTGGTTATTAATAATGGTGATATTGTTGAACAGGGCACACATGATGAGTTACTTGCTAAGGATGGGTTCTATGCGACGTTGTATAATTCTCAGTTTGATGAAGAAGAGGAATAAAAATATTATATATAAAAGGTCAAATCTATATGGTTTGATCTTTTTTTATATGCGCACCAATATTATATTTGATTTTTTTAGTGACGCGCAGTTTGAAAGTTTTTCCCTAACCTTCTAAACGAAGTTTAG
>USQZ01000066.1 GCA_900556975.1 uncultured Clostridium sp.
AAAGACTTGCTAAACTTGCTGGTGGTGTTGCTGTTATTGAAGTTGGTGCTGCTACAGAAGTTGAAATGAAAGAGAAAAAGTTAAGAATTGAAGATGCTTTATCTGCTACTCGTGCTGCTGTTGAAGAAGGTATTGTTTCAGGTGGTGGAACAGCATATATTAATATAATACCAAAAGTTGAAGAACTTTTAGATGAAGTTAAAGATGATGAAAAAATTGGTGTTAAAATAATTTTAAGTGCATTGGAAGAACCAGTAAGACAAATAGCTGCTAATGCTGGATTAGAAGGTGCAATTATATTAGATAAAGTTAAATCAAGCAAATTAGGAATTGGATTTGATGCTAAAAATGAAGAGTATGTTGATATGAAAAAAGCGGGAATAGTTGATCCAACTAAAGTTACAAGATCTGCTCTTCAAAATGCTGAAAGTATTTCTTCAATGATTTTAACTACAGAATCATGTGTTGTTAATAAGAAAGAAAAATCTTGTGGATGCGGTGGCCATGGCGAAAGTGCTGGAATGCCAGCTGATATGGGATATTAAAAATAGCACTATATATTCTTAGTAGATTAGGAGGTAGTAATTTTTCAAAAATTATGTTTAAAGAATTTCATAAGAATATATAGTACTTAAAGTTAAATTTGGTATAGGCCTTCATCGCTTAAGATGAAGGCTTTTTTATATAATAGGAAAGTTCTTCGAACTTCCTATTATATAAAATAACAATACATATGATTAGCAACCGCAGTTTCTGTTACCACCGCAACAACAACAGATTATTATTAAAAGAAGTATTATCCATAAGCAGTCATCACCAAATCCGCAACCACAACCTCTGTTCTCTGGCATATTGTTTCCCCCCTTTGTAAGTATCAAGGAGCTTAAGCTCTTTTCTAAATCCTTAGTATGTTATATATTATGATTTTTTAGAAAAAGTGTTACTCAAAAAATGAGTAAAACGTATATACAAAAGAGTTGCTTTAGTGATATAATACGAACTGGTAATAGTAATCGTAATAGTTGGAGGATAAATAGATGGGAAATATTGTATTATTAGATGATTTAACAATTAATAAAATTGCAGCAGGTGAAGTTATTGAAAGACCAGCTTCTGTTGTTAAAGAAATGGTTGAAAATTCAATAGATGCAGGTGCTACAAAAATTACTGTTGAAATAAAAAATGGCGGAATTTCCTTCATAAGAATTTCTGATAATGGTAAAGGAATTGCAGAAGATGATATGGAAATTGCTTTTGAAAGACATGCAACTAGTAAAATAAGAGTGGCAGAAGATATTACTAAAGTTACATCAATGGGTTTCAGAGGTGAGGCTTTGGCAAGTATTGCGGCTATTGCAAATGTTGAAATGGTTTCTAGAACAAAGGATTCAAACATAGGTCATAGAATTGTTGTTGAAGGTGGAAAAACTTTAGAACAAGGAGAAACAGGCGCACCTTTAGGAACAACAATTACAGTTAAAAATTTATTTTACAATACTCCTGTTAGATATAAATTTTTAAAGAAAGATTATACAGAGTCAGGATATATAGAAGATGCAATTACAAGACTTGCTTTAGTTCATAAAGAGATTGCTTTTAAACTTATAAATACTGGTAAGACTGTAATTCAAACAACAGGTAATAATGATGAGAAAAGTGTTATTTATAGTATTTATGGAAAAGATGTTGCAGAAGCAATAATTGAATCTGATTATGAATATGAAGGAATTAAAGTTACAGGTGTTGTTGGAAAACCAGAAATCGCAAGATCTAATCGTTCAAATCAATTATTTTTTGTTAACGGACGTTATATAAAGGATAAAACTTTAACAGCAGCGGCTGAGCAAGCTTTTAAAGGAATGATTCCAATAAATAAATATGGTTTCTTGATTTTAAATCTTCAAATGGATCCAGCTTTGGTTGATGTGAATGTTCACCCAGCTAAATTAGAGGTCCGTTTCGAAGAAGAAAATAAAGTTTTCAAATCAGTATATTATGCGGTAAAAGAGGCTCTCTCAAAAAAAGAATTAGTAGCAGATGCGGTTGAAGAAAAAACTATTCCAAAACAAGAAATAGCTCAAGAAATTGCAACACCAATTCAAAATATTTCACCAGTTCAAAATGAAGTACAAACTGAAAATTTACAGCAAGAAGCTGATGAAGTAGAAAAAGTAATAAAAGAAGATGAAAAAACAGAAAAGTCAGGCGTTTTTGGATTTTTGAGAAAAAATAAACATGTAGAAAAGGAACCAGAAGAAAAGGAAAACATGTTAGAAGAGATATATAAATTTAGAAAAGGCTTAAAAGAGCTTGGAGTTGCAGAAGTTACATCGACTGTATATACACCAATAATTCCTGACAAAAATGATAAGCAAAATCAAGAGGTAGCTGATAATACAGTTCAACCTGAACAAGAAGTTCAAGATGAAGCAGTAAAAATAGAGGTACCATCTGAAGAAAAAGTGCAAGAAGCTACTGAAGAATTAATAAAACAAAGACAATCAAATGAGATTTTAGAAGAAGCTATAAAAAATAGTAAAGCAGAAAATCCATTAAATAAAGAGTTTGAGAAAGCTTCTGAAACTCCAGAAAAATTTGATACAATGTATTCGAAAATATTTGGCGATAAAGTTAATCTTTCATCTCAATTAAATGAAAACCAAGAACTTTCAGAAAATGAGAAAAAGGTATTAGAGGAAATAAAAAGTACAGTAAAACCTACTTTTGAATCAGAGATATCAGAAGAAAATATCCAAGCACCTATATCAGAAGAGAATACAGAGCAAATTGAAGAATTTAAAAATATGGCTGGTAAGAATTATAAATTTATTGGAATTGTATTTTCAACATATATAATTGTAGAAATTGAAAATGAAATGTATATAATAGATCAACATGCTGCTCATGAGAGAATTATGTATGAGAAAGTTAAAAAGAATTATTATAGTACAACAGATAAAGATTCTCAATTGATGTTGTTACCAGACATAATAAATCTTACTCATAAAGAAGCAGAAACAATTAAAGAAAACTTAGAAATGTTTGAACAAGCTGGATTTACTTTAGAAGCATTTGGCGAGAATACTATAAAATTAACAGGTGTTCCAAATATTTGTATGGATATGAATACTAAGCAATTATTCCTTGATTTGCTTGATGAGGTTGATAGTTATTCAAGAACTGACCGTCAAGATAAAGAGGAGAGATTTATTGCTACTATTGCTTGTAAGTCAGCAGTTAAAGCTAATATGAAACTTACCGAAAAAGAGGTAGATAAACTTATGGAGAGATTGCTTGCACTTCCAAATCCATTTACTTGTCCTCACGGCAGACCTACTGCAATTAGGATGAGTAGATATGATATAGAGCGTAAGTTCGCTAGGAAATAAGATTTTGAAAAATATTATGTATCTTGCGGTGTTAAAATAATTTTGAAAAATATTTTAACGTACTTATGTATGTTCCGGTATTTAAAAAATTATTTTGCTTTGCAATATGCATAATCTTTTCAAAAATAATGCATATTTGAGTGAATTTATATTAATTTTTTCACACCTTGCTGTCGCATTCCTTAATTTCAAAATAAAAATTGCATTTTTATTTTGAAATTAAGGAATGCTTCAATCGAACTCACTTCGTTCGTTTTGCCCCTGCACGGTGATTCATAAATTTAATATAAATTCACTCAGATAAAAAAGGAAAGGATTTTATGAAGAAAGTTATTGCAATAGCAGGGCCAACAGCTTCTGGAAAAACTGCATTGGCTGTTGAACTTGCAAAGAAAATTAATGGTGAAGTTATTTCTTGTGATTCAATGCAAATTTATAAAGATATGAGTATTGGAACTGCTAAACCTACTGTTGAAGAGATGGATGGTGTTCCTCATTATTTGATAGATTTTGTTTCTCCTGACGAGAGATATTCAGTTGCAGATTTTAAGAGAGATGCTGAGGAGAAAATAGAATATGTTTTAAGTAGAGGCAAAGTTCCTATATTATGCGGTGGAACAGGTCTATATATAGATACTCTAGTTTTGGGAATCGATTATCCTGAGATTGAGCTTGACCAAGAATATAGAGATGAGTTAATGAAGAAAGCTGAATCAGAAGAAGGCCTAAAAGAACTTTATGAAGAAACTAAAAGCATTGATCCAGAAGCAATGGAGAAAATTAGCGAAAATGATAAAAAGAGAATTACAAGAGTACTTGAACTATATAAAGCAACTGGAAAAACAAAAACAGAATTAGAAAAGATTTCTAGAAGTAATGGCGTAAAATATGATTATAGAGTTTTTGCAATTGATATGGATAGAGAAAAATTATATGACAGAATCAACAGAAGAGTTGATATAATGATAGAACAAGGTTTGATAGATGAAGTTAGAAATATTATAGATAAATATGATAAATTTCCTACTGCAATGCAAGGCTTGGGATATAAAGAAGTTGTTGAATATTTTGATGGAAAACTTACTAAACAAGAAATGATTGATAAAATAAAACAAGAAACACGAAGATATGCTAAAAGGCAACTTACTTGGTTTAGAAAAAATAAGAACATTGTTTGGATAGATGGGCTTGATGATAGAAATAAGAACATTGATTTAATTATAAGCAATGTTAATATGTGAAGGGTGGTTTGAAATTGGACGAACAAAAGAAAACTTCTAAAAATATATTACCTAGAATAATTGCTCTTATTGCTGCTGTTATAATAATTATTTATTTAATTTATAACACTGTGAGACTTATAACAAGTCCAGCAGATACGTTTGTTGTTGAAAATGGTACACTTGATTCTGCTGAAACTGTTGATGCTGTTGTTATTAGAGATGAGCAAGTTCTTCAAGGAAATAACTATATGAACGGTATGGAAAAAGTTGTATCAGAAGGAAAAAGAGCAGCAAAGGGTGAAGCTATTTTTAGATACTATGTTAATGGTGAAGATACGATAAAAAAAGAAATAGAAGATTTGGACAAAAAAATAGCCGAGGCTCAAAAAAGTGAAAATTCAATATATCCAACAGATGTACAAGTTTTAAAGAATAAGATAAAAAATCTTGAAGAAAAAATCTATGAAACTAATAATATTGAAGAAGTTGAAAATTATAAAAAAGAAATAGAAGAATGTACTCTCAAGATTTCTACAATTATAGGGGATTTAAGTCCTGTAGGTTCATATTTGAAAGATTTGATTAATCAAAAAAATGCATATTTAAAAAAAATTACTGAGGGTGCAGAAGAAATTAAAACTACAGAAAGTGGAACAGTTTCATATAGAGTTGATAACTTAGAATCAATTTTAACTACTGCTGATTTTGGCTATTTAAACAAACAATTTTTAGATGATTTAAATTTAAAAAGTGGAGAGTTAATAGAATCAAGTAATGAAAAAGGTAAAGTTATAACTCAATTTTATTGCTATTTAGCAATTGAAATGAATTCAGATTCTGCAATGAATGCTAAAGTCGGTGACAAAGTAAAAATTAGATATGATGTTGATAGTTCAATTACTTCTGAAATTGTTCAGATAAATGAAGAAGAGGACTCTAGAGTAATTATTTTTAAAATAAAAGATTTACCCGAAAAGATGATTAATTATAGAAAAATTTCTGTTGATGTAATTTGGTGGGAATATTCAGGGTTAAAGATACCTAATTCTGCAATTATAACTGAAGGTGATAAATCATTTATTGAAAGAAATAGAGCGGGGTATAATGCTAAAGTTTTAGTTAAAATATTAAAGCAAAATGATTCATATGCTATAGTTGATAACTATACGACACAGGAATTGCAGGAACTTGGTTATTCATATGATGAAATAAATAATATGTATAGTATAAAACAATATGATAAAATTATAGTAAATTCTAAAAAGTAATATTACATTTATATTACAATAATATTATTTTTTTATAACAATCTTTTTTACCGGATTTATGTTGTTCTAGTAATTTTAAGATTCTTTTTTGGTCGAAGAACTTTTCAGCATTTCTAAATTCATCACTGCTTTCAGCCTTAATTTCATTCTCTGCATAATCAAAGTAGGTGTAGCTTTCAGGCTCAATATTACCGCCCTCATACAGCGTTTTAAGCTGTTCAAAGAAGAGTGCAACGGACGCACCGTCAAAGATAAGGTGGTGGAAATCCGAAAGCAGATATACCGCCTTTTCGGTTTCTGCAACTGAGATTCTGAACAGCGGTGCTTTCATAAGATTGTGCGGTTTTACAAAATCCTTTTTGTAGGATTCAAGCTGTTCTTCCGTAAGCTTTTCAACGGGAACATTCGGTTTTGCAGAGTCAACATATGCCTGCTCAATATCATCGTTTTCAAGTGAAAGGTGAGTCATAATATATGGGTGAGCCTTGATTACCTTTACAACGCAGTCGGCAAGCTTTTGTGCATCGACTGATTTTGAAAATGTGAGAATTGACGGAATATTGTAAAGTGT
>USQZ01000067.1 GCA_900556975.1 uncultured Clostridium sp.
AAAAGTTATACAACAGAGAATATGTGCGAAATAAATTCTCATGGTGGAATGGTTGTTATGAGAAAAATATTAGACATTTGTCTAAAAAATGGCGCTGATTTGGCAGAACCAGGAGAGTTTACTAAAAGAGCATTTTTAAATGGAAGAATTGATTTAACACAAGCAGAGGCTGTTATTGATGTAATTAATAGTAAAACAGAAAAGGAAGCGAAGGCTTCTATGAATCAGTTAGAAGGATATTTGTCTAAAAAAATAAAGGAAATAAGAGAAGATTTAATTTCAGGAATGGCAGATATTGAAGTTTCAATTGACTATCCTGAATATGATGTTGAGGAAGTTACTAATACAAAGATTTTAGAGATATTGGATAGAAATGCAAATAGATTGAATGAACTTGAAAAGTCTTTTTCTAGTGGAAAAATTCTTAGAGAAGGTGTTAAGACTGCTATTATTGGTAGACCTAATGCTGGAAAATCTTCTTTACTTAATTTGTTATTAAATGAGGAAAGAGCTATTGTTACTGAGATTGAGGGAACTACTAGAGATACTATTGAAGAGTTTATATCTGTTGAAGGAATTCCTTTTAAGTTAATTGATACTGCTGGAATAAGAGAAACAGAGGATACTGTTGAGAAAATTGGAGTTAAAAAAGCAATTGAGATAGCGAAGGATAGTGATTTGATTATTGCTATTTTTGACATTACTAAAAAATTGAATGAAGAAGATGAAAAGATATTAGAAATATTAAAAAATAGAAAATCAATAATTATTTTAAATAAAATTGATCTAAAGCAAGCGGGCGTAGAGAAAGAAATTTTTGAAAAATATTCAAAAAATATTGTTACATTATCTACAAAAACACAAGAAGGAATGCAGGAATTGCTTGAAATGATGCAGAAAATGGTTGTTACAGAAGAGATAAAAACTGATAATGAATTATTGGTTATTAATTCAAGACATAAAGCTTTGATATCTAAAGCAATTGTTTCTTTGAATAAAGCGATAGATACTTTAAATGCGGGAATGCCTGTTGATGTTATAGCAATTTATATAAAAGAAATTTTAGAAGAACTTGGAAAGATTACAGGAGAGAGTGTGACTGATGATATAATTAGTGAAATTTTTTCAAAGTTTTGTTTAGGAAAATAGAAAAGGAGTAGTAAAATGAGTTTTAATGCAGGAAAATATGATATAGCAGTAATTGGTGCTGGACATGCTGGTTGTGAAGCTGCTTTAGCTGCAGCTAGAATGGGAATGAAAACATTGATATTTTCAATAACACTTGAGTGTGTTGCAAATATGCCATGTAATCCTCACATTGGTGGTTCTTCAAAAGGTCATCTTGTTAGAGAAATTGATGCACTTGGTGGAGAGATGGGTAGAAATATTGATAAAACAATGATTCAAATTAAGATGCTTAATACATCTAAGGGACCGGCTGTTCATTCACTAAGAGCGCAAGCAGATAGAAAAAGATATCAAATGGAAATGAAACATACTCTTGAAAAACAAGAGAATCTTTATCTAAAACAAGGAGAAATTGTTAATATTCAAGTTGAAGATGGAAAAATTAAAGCAGTTGAGACAGATATGGGTGCTATTTATGAAGTTGATAGTGTTATTTTAGCAACTGGTACATATTTGAAAGGTAAAATATTTGTTGGTGAATATTCATGTGAGAGCGGACCTGATGGAGTTTTTCCAGCGAATAAGTTATCTAAATGTTTAAAAGATTTAGGAATTAACATTGTTAGATTTAAAACAGGAACACCAGCTAGAATTAATCGTAATAGCATAGATTTTTCAAAAATGGAGATTCAAGAAGGCGATCCTAATGTTCCCGCTTTTTCATTTGAGGATAAATTAGGTAATTTTAAACAAGAACCTTGTTATTTGACATACACAAATGAAAAAACGCATGAAATTATAAGAAAAAATTTGCATAGGTCTCCATTATATGCAGGAAAAATTGAAGGTACTGGTCCAAGATATTGTCCTTCTATTGAAGATAAAGTTGTGAGATTTGCAGATAAGGAAAGACATCAGATTTTTGTTGAACCATTAGGTTTAGATACAGATGAAATGTATATTCAAGGAATGAGTTCTTCTTTACCTGAAGATGTTCAAATAGCGATGTATAGAACATTACCTGGTTTAGAACATTGTGAATTTACTAGACCAGCATATGCGATAGAATACGATTGCATTGAGCCTTCTCAATTAAAGAGATCATTAGAGTTGAAGACGATTGATGGAATGTTTTTTGCTGGACAAATTAATGGAACTTCTGGATATGAAGAAGCTGCTTCACAAGGAATTATTGCAGGTATAAATGCAGCATTAAAGTTGAAAGGTGAAGAACCTGTTATACTTGATAGATCAGATGCTTATATTGGAGTTTTGATTGATGATATTGTTACTAAGAGTACAAATGAGCCTTACAGAATGATGACTTCAAGAGCAGAGTACAGATTATTGCTTAGACAAGACAATGCTGATATGAGATTGACAGAGATTGGACATAGAGTAGGGCTTATATCAGAAGAGAGATATCAAAAGTTTTTAGAGAAAAAAGATATGATAGCTAAAGAAAAGGAAAGATTAGAAAATACTATAATTAAGCCAACAGAAGAAGTAAATCAGCTTATGGAAAAATATGGAACATCAAAACTAACAGGTGGTGTTCGTCTTTCAGAATTATTGAAGAGAACAGAGCTTACATATGATATTTTAAAGCAAATTGATAAAGATAGAGTTGACTTACCTGATGATGTTAAAGAAGAAGTTGAAATAATGGTAAAATATGAAGGATATATTAAGATGCAGGAAACTCAAGTAGAAGGATTTAAGAAACTTGAGAAAAAATTATTACCTGAAGATATTAATTATGATGACGTAAAAGGCATTAGAATTGAGGCAAGACAGAAACTTAATAAAATTAAACCTTATTCAATTGGCCAAGCTTCAAGAATATCTGGTGTTTCACCTGCTGATATATCTGTATTACTTGTTTATTTGGAACAAAGAAAAAGAAAAGATAAATAATTTTTGAGAAAGGATTTATATGTTTTGGAGAGAAAAGAAGTAATAAATTTTTTTAATGAAAAGTTGAAAGAAAATAATATAAAAATTTCTGAAGATCAGATGAATAATTTTATATTATATATGGATAACTTAATAGAGTGGAATAAGAAAATTAATTTAACAGCTATTAAAGAAGAAAAAGATATTATTGTTAAGCATTTTATAGATTCTATTCTTATTGAAAAAGAGGTAATTGGAAATAAGCTTATTGATATTGGATCAGGTGCAGGCTTTCCGGGAATACCTTTAAAGATTGTTAGAAATGATATAGATGTTACATTAATTGATTCTGTTAATAAGAAAGTTTTATTTATGCAGGACTCTATAGAGAAATTGAAGTTAGATAATATTGTAGCAATACATTGTCGAGCTGAAGATTATGCTCATAATAAGGAATATAGAGAAGCTTTTGATGTAGCTACATCAAGAGCTGTAGCTAATATGAGTACTTTAGTTGAGTATATGTTACCTTTTGTAAAGGTAGGCGGAAAATGTATTTGTATGAAAGGGCCAAATTCTGAAGAAGAAATAAATGATTCTAAAAAAGCAATTTCCATATTAGGAGGAGAAATTGAGAGGGTGGAAAAGTACAAAATTGATGACAATGACAGGTGTTTGGTGGTTATTAATAAAGTAAAAAAAACCGAACAAATATACCCTAGAAATCAGGGGAAACCTTTAAAGGTTCCACTTAAATAACGTTGAGAAATAGCATGTTCCACAAGTAACTTGTTAGTTGTTTGTGGATTTTTTTTGTGTGAAAGTGATTTTTTGTTTTTTTATATAAAAAAATAAAAAATTTATTGACATGTAATTATAATTTTTATATTATAATATAGAAAAAGAATGGAGGGATAGTATTGGGAAAAATAATAGCAATAGCAAATCAAAAGGGAGGCGTGGGAAAGACTACAACCTCAGTCAATTTAAGCGCTTTGCTTGCTAAAAAGGGGAAGAAAGTTGTATTAATAGATGCAGATCCTCAAGGAAATGCGACAAGTGGTTTAGGAGTAGATAAAGATGTAGAAAAATCTTTATATGATGTACTTATAAATGAAGAACCAGTTGCAGGGACATTACAAGACACAGTTGAGAAAAATTTAAAAATATGCCCTTCAAATATGAATTTGGCTGGAGCAGAAGTAGAATTAGTTTCCCAAATGTCTAGAGAGCATAGACTTAAAGAACAACTAGAAGGAATTAAAGACAAATTTGATTATATTTTTATAGATTGTCCACCATCATTAGGATTAATTACATTAAATTCATTTACAGCTGCAGATTCTGTATTGATACCAGTTCAATGTGAGTATTATGCACTTGAAGGATTAGGACAACTATTAAATACAATTAATTTAGTAAAGAAACATCTTAATAAATCATTAGAAATAGAGGGAGCTCTATTGACTATGTATGATATTAGAACAAACCTTTCAAATCAAGTTGTTAAGGAAGTTAAAAAGTATTTTGATGATAAAGTATATAAGACAGTAATACCAAGAAATGTAAGACTAAGTGAAGCACCAAGCTTTGGTATGCCAATTACCATGTATGATCCAAAGTCTAAAGGAGCACGTAGTTATGAAAAATTGGCGAAAGAATTTTTAAAGATGGAAGAAGCTAAGGAAAAAGCTAAACATATGAAATAAGGGGGATAAGAAATGGCAAAGAAAACAGGATTAGGAAAAGGATTAGATGCTTTATTTTCAGCATCACTTGTAGAAGAAGAAACAAACGATAATGAGATGGTATATCATTTAAAGGTTTCTGAAATAGAACCTAATAAAGATCAACCAAGAAGAATATTTGATGAAGATTCTTTAAATGAATTAGCAGAGTCAATAAAGAAGTATGGTGTTATTCAACCAATAATTGTTTCTAAAAAAGATGATTATTATCAGATAGTGGCAGGAGAGAGAAGATGGAGAGCTTCTAAGATAGCAGGTGTTACAGAAATTCCTGCTATAGTAAGAGAAAATGATGAACAAAAGAATAGAGAGATAGCATTAATAGAAAATATTCAAAGAGAAGATTTGAATCCAATTGAAAAGGCAAGAGGAATTAAGTTACTTATGGATCAATATAATTTAACACAGGCACAAGTTGCAGAAATTATAGGTAAAGGAAGAAGTACTGTAACAAATACTTTAAGAATATTAAATTTGGATCCAAGAGTAATTGATTTAGCGTTACAAGGAAAATTAACAGAAGGTCATTGTAAAGCTTTACTTGGATTTGATAATCCAGATAAACAATATGATATGGCTTTATATATGATTGAATCTGGTGATAGTGTTAGAGAGGCAGAGAAGAAAACGAAGTCACGTAAAGCTATGCCTAAGAAGAATGAAAAGTATGAGCCAATATATCGTGATATTGAAAGTAGTTTTCAAAGTTTCTTTGGTACAAAGGTAAAATTGAATGCTGGACAAAGAAAAGGAAAAATAATTATTGAATATGCATCAAATGATGATTTAGAGCGTATACTAGATTTAATAAAATAGGGAGATGTGCATAATGATAAATATAATATTGATTTTATCTATAGCAGTTAATGTATTATTAACTGCTATAGTATTGTTATTTATTTTTAGAATAAAAAATTTAGAAGATAAGTATTATTCTTTTATTGCTAAGTTTGATGGAAATAGAAGTATTGAAGAAGTTATGAATAATTACATGAAAATGGTAAAAAATGTTAATGAAGATAATAAGATTATAAAAGCAAATATATTAAACGTTGAAAGGCAACTAGATATGTGTGTTCAGAATATAGGAATGGTTAGATATAATGCTTTTGATGATGTGGGAAGTGAGTTAAGTTTTGCAATAGCTATGCTAGATAATGAAGATAATGGTTTTGTTATTAATTCTATTTATGGACGTACTTCAAGTAATGTTTATGCAAAAACAATTGAAAATGGTACTTCTAAAGTTACTTTATCAGATGAAGAAATAAAAGCAGTTAATAAAGCAAAAGAACATAAAAAATTATAAAAAATGTATTGACATTTGAAATTATATGTGTTAAATTATTAATGTTCTCTGTGGAGAGGTGGTCGAGTTGGTTTATGGCACCAGTCTTGAAAATTGGCGTAGGTT
>USQZ01000068.1 GCA_900556975.1 uncultured Clostridium sp.
TAGGGAAAAACTTTCAAACTGCGCGTCACTCAAAAACCAAATATAATATTTTCTTTTTCTATAATTAATAAAGGGACTACTGATTGTAGCCCCTAAAATTTATTTTCTTGATTCAATTATAAGCTTTATTCCGGTCCTATCTTCACCTTCTACTTGAACCTCCGCAAAAGCTGGTATGCAAATTAGGTCAACTCCTGATGGTGCAACAAACCCTCTGGCTATTGCAACCGCCTTTATAGCTTGATTTAAAGCTCCTGCTCCTATTGCTTGCATTTCTGCTTTTGTAGTTTCCTTTACTAATCCAGCAATTGCTCCTGCAACTGAATTTGGATTTGATTTTGATGAAATTTTTAAAACTTCCATTTTTTGGCCTCCTATTTTTTTTATTTGTAACATTGACATATACTTTTATATAACATTGTTATTCGATTGTCTATAGATTTATGGCAAAAACTGGAATAATCGTATGACCGCTTTTTATGTTTTTCGACATTTATTCTATATTTATTCTTTTTACATTTATTGGTCGACACGTTTCATCATTTATTTCAAATATGCAACCGTTCAATTTTGCTTCACCATCTGCAATTTTATATCTTTCTGGTAATGATGTTAAAAATCTTTTTTTAGAAACTTCAACACTCATTCCTATAACAGATTCTTTGGGTCCTGTCATTCCTAAATCTGTTATATATGCTGTTCCGTTTTTCATAATTCTTTCATCAGCTGTTTGAACATGAGTATGTGTACCGAATACAGCTGTTACTTTTCCATCTAATAAATATCCTAATGCTAATTTTTCTGCTGTTGCTTCTGCATGGAAATCTATGAATATCATATCTACGGTATCTTTTATTTTATCTACTATTTCTTCTGCTGTTATAAATGGGTTTTCACTTAACACATTCATAGTTACTCTACCTATTAAATTTATAACAGCAATTTTCTTTCCTTTACATTCAAAAATTTGATATCCTTTTCCTGGATTATTCTTTGGATAATTTGCTGGTCTGATAAGTTTTGGATTATCTATAAAATTGAATATATCTTTTTTTGCCCATGTGTGATTTCCCATTGTTATGCAATCTACATTTAGTCTTAATAATGCTTGGAATGCTTTTTCAGTTATTCCCATTCCTTCAGCAACGTTTTCTGCATTTACTATACAGAAATCTATATTTTCATCGTCTTTTATTCTTTTATATTCTTTTTCTAATTTCTTTAATCCAGCTGTTCCTATTAAATCTCCTACTGCAAGAACTTTCATTTTCATCATCCTTTCTTTTTACTGACTCTTTTAAGATAATACTATAAATCTGTTATATCTTCAAGTGAGTTTACTAAAATTGCTCCGTCTTTTATTAATTCATTTGTTCCTTCAGATCTAGTGCTAGTTATGTTTCCTGGTACTGCATATACCGTTTTCCCTTGTTCAATTGCAAAATTTGCAGTTATCATTGTTCCGCTTTTTCTGCTTGCTTCTGTTATTAATATTTTATCTGATATTCCACTTATTAATCTATTTCTTGCCGGAAAATATTCTGGAATTGGTTTTGTATCTATACCATATTCTGATAAGATTAAGCCATTTTGTTCTAAGATTTTATTGTACAATCTTTTATTTTCTTCTGGATATACATAATTAACACCTGAACCAAGTATTGCTATTGTGCTTCCTTTAGCTGTTAATGTCCCTTTATGTGCATAACTGTCTATTCCTTTTGCCATTCCACTAACTATTGTATAATCCTTTTTAGCTAGCATATAGCTCAATTTTTGAGTTACTATTTTTCCATACTCAGAACAATTTCTTGAACCTACAATTGATATCTTTTTTAAACTTTTTAAAAGTTTGGTATTTCCTTTTGCATATAATAATATTGGTTTATCATAGATTCTATGCAAGTTTTTGGGATATTCCTTGTCCATAATTGTTATTAGTTTTATATTTTCTTTTTCTATTTGATTTAGAATTTTTTCCGCTTCTTGCCTTTTCTCTATATTCATTATTTTTCTTATAATTTCTTCTGAGTTTGTATACTCTCTTAATTGTTTTTCTGTTAAATTAAAAATCTTTTGTGGTGTTCCTATTATTTGTATTAATTGTAATTTTTCTATTGGCTTAAAATCTAAAATTGAGAGCCAAATTAAGTAGATCATATCTTTCAAATCCTTTCACTTTTATTTGGCCCTCAATATTATTTTTTAGAAAGTTTCTATACTTCCTTTTTCCTAATTTTTATTTTGCATCTTAGCTGCTTTTACAACATTATTCATAAGCATAGCTATTGTCATTGGTCCAACTCCTCCTGGAACTGGTGTTATGTAGCTTGCTTTTTTACTTACGTTTTCGAAATCAACGTCGCCTTTTAGTTTACCTTCTTCTGTTCTATTTATTCCGACATCAATAACTACTGCACCTTCTTTAACCATGTCTGCCTTTACAAATTCAGCTTTTCCAATTGCAGCTACTAATATATCTGCTCTTTTTGTGATTTCTGCTAAATTCTTTGTTCTTGAATGACATATTGTTACTGTTGCATTTTTATTTAATAAACAATGGCTCATTGGTTTTCCAACTATGTTGCTTCTTCCTATTACAACTGCATTCTTCCCCTCTAAATCAATGTTATATGCTTCAAACATTCTCATTATTCCATATGGTGTACATGATACAAATGTGTCTTGCCCTAATACTAATTTACCAACGTTTACTGGATGAAATCCATCAACATCTTTTTCTGGTGATATTTTTCTAAATGCTTCATTTATATCTAATCCATCTGGAATAGGACTTTGTAACAATATACCGTTTATATCTTCTTGCTTATTTAATTTATCAATTAAATTTAATAGTTCACTTTGCTCTGTAGTTGCAGGTAATAAATACTCCTCAAATTCTATTCCCACTTCATCACATGCTCTACTTTTATTTCGTACATATATTTGTGATGCACTATTATTTCCAACCATAATTACTGCTAATTTTGGATTAATTCCATTTCCCTTTAGTTCTTCAACTTCTAGCCTTAAATTTTCTCTTGTAGTTTTAGCTAATTTTTTTCCATCAATTATTTCCATTCTTTTCTCCTTGTTATTTTTAATGCATCATTCTAACAAAAAATGTTATATAAACAACTATACCTAGCAAAACTCTATAAATTGCAAAAACTTTAAAACTTCTTTTTTTAATAAATTCCATTAAAAATTTAATTACTACTAATCCAACAAGAAAACTTGTTAATACTCCTGCAAAAAATGCAACTGAAAATTGAAAATCAAATATTTTTAAAACTGTTGCTGCAAAAACAATAGGTGTAGATAATAAAAATGTGTATTTTGCAACGCTTTCTCTATCTACTCTTAAAGCTCTTCCTACAGTTATTGTAGCTCCTGATCTTGAAACACCTGGAATGAATGCTAATACTTGTGAAATACCTATTAAAAATGCTTGTTTAAAAGTCATATTTTCATAAGATACTTCTGATTTTGATTTTTTATCAACAACATATAATAAAATACCCATTACTATTAATGCTGTTGCAACTATTAATGGTTGCTTTAAATATCCCTCTAAGTAATGTTCAAATATCAATCCTATAATTCCTGCTGGTATTGTCGCTGCAACTATATACCAGAAAATTCTTCCTTCTGTTGAATCTTCTTTTTTAAATACTTTGTTAAATCCACCTTTAATTAAATTTATCCAATCCTTAAAGAAAAATATGCAAATTGCCAATAATGTTCCAAAATGTAATGCAATATCAAAAGAATCTGATATTGTCCATTTAAAAAAGAATTCTGATAATAAATATAAATGTGCTGAACTTGATACTGGTAATAATTCAGTCAATCCTTGAACAGCGCCCAATATTATTGCTTCTACTACTTCTGTCATTTTTTACTTTCTCCTTTGTTATATTTCTTTTAATATATGATATAAAGTTTCCTTTATAAACTCAGCTGATGTCATTGGTGCTACTCTTCCAGGTAATGAAAGTGCCCAAATCATTTTCAATCCCATTCTTCTAGCTGCACTTCTATCAACGCCTCCTGGATTTGAAGATAAATCAATTATTGTACATTCTTTTTTTACATTGCGTAATCTATTTTCATCCAATATTTGAAATGGAATTGTATTTATTATTATGTCATAATTTCCAAGTTCACCATCTAAATCGCTTAAGTGAATTGGATTATATCCATATGCTTTTATCCATGCAATATCTGAATCTTTTCTAGCTTCGCATGAAACTTTTGCACCTATTCCATCTAACATTTTTGCTAGAACTTTTCCAACTCTTCCAAATCCCATTATAAGTATATTGCTACCATGTATTGTTCTTTGTGTGTTCTCCATTGCAATTTGGATTGTTCCTTCTGCTGTAGCTATTGTATTTAATACAACTAGCTCTTCACGTTTTAGTAAATCTATATATTTTATATTTCCTTCTTGTAATTTCTCAATTGTTTTTTCTGATAGTTTACCAGCAAAAAACATTTTATTTTTGTTTGACATTTCTGTTACTAGTTCATCTATTGGTATTTTCTCATCAGAAAATGGTGCACTAATATTTTCAGAATCATTTGTCATAGGAAGTGGCCCTATAATTATTTCTGAGCTTCCTACAAGTTCTGCCAAACTTGCACATCTTTTGATATTTTCTTTTTCCTCTAAGTCTTCAGAATTTTCTAATCCATATGTATATATTAAAAAGTCATCTTTAGCCAATAGATCAATTAAATTGACTATTCTTAAATCTCCTCCAATAATGGATACTGTTTTATACATATTTATTCTCCTTTTCTATAAAATATTTTCCTTTTGTTCATCTAAATCTTTTGTATTTTCTTCTTTTTCTTTTACTTCTTCTTGTCTAAATATTTCATCAACCTTTTTTGTTACTCTATTTTTTATTTCATTTTCGTTCATTCCACGAATTAATCCAACAGTTTCTTCAAGATATTTTTGAATTTCTTCATCTCTTTTATTTGGTTTCTTTATTTCTTTTTCTTCCATCTTAACTGAAACTGTTAAATATTCTTTTATTGGTTGAAACATTTTGTCTTTTGAAATAATTTGTAAATAAGAGTCATCTATTTCGATTGCTTTGTTTGCAAATATTATTGCTTTATCTTTTTCTTGTTTTATAAGATATATTTTGGCTAATTGATAATATGCTTTAGCTTCTAATTCTTCTGACATTAAGCATTCTACCAATTCTTTTTCAGCCTCTTCTAAATCTTCTTCCATTAATGCAATTTGAGCTAAACTATATTTTGCACTATATAACTTGTGATTGATATCAGCTGCTTTATCATAACATTCTTTTGCACTTGCAAAATCATTTAGTCTTGTATATGCAATTCCTAAGCTATAATAAAGTTCATAGTCGGCTGGTCTATATTTTAATGCATCTTGATATACACTAACAGCTTCTTTAAATCTGTTTTCTTTACATAGTAAATCACCTAAAAGAAGTGTAGCATTATAATATTCTGGTTTGTTTTCTAACAGATTTCCAAGCATAGTTATAGCATCATTTTCTCTTCCAAGCTCATGAAGTAACTCGGCTATTCTATAATATGAATCATAATCTCTTTTATTCGCATCGACTGCTTTTACATATTCATCTATTGCCTTTCTTGTTCCACCTTCTTTTTCATAAATCTTAGCTAATAACAAATGTCCTTTATATGTATCAGGATATTTATTAATTAAATTCAGTAATGCTGTTTTGGCAGCTTTTCTATCTCCTAATAGTAATAAAACTCTTGCCCATAATATTGATAAAATCTCAGAAAAATTATTGCCTACATATTCGTATAAAATTACTATTGTTGGTAATATTATTGCTATTAAATACATAATAACTTTTAAAGTTCCTGACGTGAATGGACCTCCTATTAGTAATTCTAAAAAATTTAGTCCTATTCCAATTGCTTCTAATACTAATATAAAAACATAATTTGTATCATTTTTTCTAATAAGTTTTGAAAAAATAATTATAAATAAAGAAAATGCTAATATATTAAATATGAATTTTT
>USQZ01000069.1 GCA_900556975.1 uncultured Clostridium sp.
ATATAAATACGTTGAGGATTTTTGTGGTACTTTTAACGAAGTAAGATATCATTCTGTTTTAAATTTTGATAAGAATGTTTATATTACAAGGTAAAAGCACCACAAAATACCGGAAACGTATATAAATACGTTGAGGATTTTTGTGGTACTTTTAACGAAGTAAGATATCATTCTTATCGAAATTCAGGGAATTAGCAATTTTCAAAATCCACACCCTTCCCCATAAAAACACTAGGCAAATACTCCATATCATAATCATAACCATTTCCATAATTCATTTGTATATCATCATAATTAAAAAACATAAACGTCACCTCATAAATAAAAATCAAAAAACATCAAAGTCTATTCGACCTGACATAACAATTATACCATCTTATGGTTATTATGTAAAGTAATTCTATTTTACAATTCTGTATCATTTTATACTATTATTGTACACAAACCACAGAAAAATATTCAATTTTTAAAATTTTTTGAATATTCGTTTGACAAATGCACATACTTGATTTATAATTATCTTTGTCAATACGATATGCGCTATTAGCTCAGCTGGTAGAGCAGCTGACTCTTAATCAGAAGGTCCGCGGTTCGATCCCGCGATGGCGCACCAAACAATAACAAAAAAATCAACTGCAAAAGGTTGATTTTTTGTTGTCTTAAAAACTAGAAATAATGTGGTCACAAATTGTGACCACATCAAAATTAGAAAATAAAAAATACAGATTAGAAATCAAATTCTAACCTGTATTTTTTTATACAGTCTTAACTCTGTCACTACTCTGTCATTTTATATTTTTTATTTGTTGACTTTTCATTATCATTAGTATCTTCAATTCTTCATTTAAAATCTATTCTAACTCAATTGAAATTAATTTATCAACATACTCCGCCATAAAAATTGGAACATTCAATATCTTACCGCTCTTATCCAAATTCTTAGTTGAAAATCTAATTGAAATTTTATTTTTATTAGCCTCATTAAACTTTGTCAAACTCGTATTATTAACACTCTCACCAGCTTTTACTTCTATAGGTATAATTTCATTCTTATATTGTATAATAAAATCAATTTCATGCCTATCAAACACATAATAATTAGGTCTATTATCAAATTTAAATAACAACATATTCAATATAAAATTCTCTGTCAACGCCTCTTTGAATTCTTCAAATAATCTATTTCCTTCAATAACAATTCTAGAATCTAAATTAGCTTTTCTTCTCAATAGTCCAACATCAGACATATACAATTTAAAACTACTTAAATCTGTATACGCATTAAGCGGAAAATCCGGTTTAGTTACGTTAAATATTTTATTAACTATGTTTGAATTATTTAGCCAATTTACTGCATCTTCATACTCTCTTGCTCTCGCCCCATCTTTAGCAACTTGATATAAAAATTTTTTATTTTCCCTTGCAAGCTGAGACACTATACTTTCCCATATAATAAATATTTTAGATTGCATATTTGAAGTATTTGTATGCTTTCCGAAATCATTTTCATAACCATTTAATATTTGCTTTTGAATTCTAGTAACCTCTTCAATATCTTTTGTTTCTACCCATACCTTCACAACTTCTGGCATACCCCCAATTATAAAATACGCCTTCATTTTCTCATTTAATTGTTCAAATATTATATCTGGTATTTTTTCAATTTTAGTTATTGATTCCATATAATAAACTAAATTATCTTGATTATCTGCTAATAAAAATTCCGTAAATGTCATCGGATACATTTCTAAGTAATCCACCTTTCCCACTGGAAAAGATGTATGTGATAATTTTATTCCAAGTAAACTACCTGCACAAACTATATGATATTCATTAGCTTCTTCCTGAAAATACTTTAACGAATTCAATGCATCTGGACATTCTTGAATTTCATCAAATATTATTAAAGTTTTTTCGGGTTTTATAACCTTACCTGTTGCAAACACAAGTTGTTCTAAAATTCTTTTTGGATCTTTTGTGCTTAAAAATAATCCTTTTAATGTTTCATCATGATCAAAATTAAAATATGCAATATTTTCATACTGTTCTTCTCCAAATTCTTTTAATATATATGTTTTACCAACTTGCCTTGCTCCTTTTAGTATTAATGGTTTCCTATCTTTTCTATTTTTCCATTCTATTAATTGTTCTTTTATATATCTACGCACTATAATCACCTCTTTATATTATATGTGTATTTATATAAATTATACTCTTTTTATCACGTTTTTACAAGCTTTTATGTTATTTTTATCACACTTTTGCAAACATTTTACTTGATTTTATCACGTTTTTGCAAGCATTTCTTACATTTTTATCACATCTTTTTGGACATCACTTTTTCAAAATAGCAAAAAAAGAACATCAATGCTTTTAAAGCATTTGATATTCTTTCTTATTTCTAAACATTATTTCCTGTAGCTTCACTTCCTGTTGGAGTATTTGTTACATTTGACCCTCCACCTGTTGAACCATTTCCACCAGTTTCTCCAGGATTATCCGTTCCAGAAGGAGTAGTTGATGTTGATGGACTTGGACTTGGTGTTTCTGCTGGAGTTGTAGGTGTTGTTGGAGCTGATGGTGTAGCCGGAGTTTCAACTTGTTTAGTTCCAACCTTAACCTTTCTTGCAATCGTTCCATAATAATCTGCAGACAACTGCGTTTTTGAAACTAAATTTCCTGCCATATCATACACATATTTATATGCAACACTTCTACATCCATTTGTACCTTTTGTAACTACTTTTTCAACACCAGCTGCCATAGTTGGATCCTCTGTTTTTTCAACAGGACATGGAATATTTTCTGTAACTGTAGAAACAACTTTAACAGTATACTCAACATCTTCTTTTAAGCCATATATACTTACGGTTGCAACACCAGATTTTACATAAGCTTCCAACTTAACTGGATATTTTCTTGTATTCTTAAATTTGAAATCCAAAACGCCATATACAACAGTTGCATCTCTTCCTGGATCAACATAACTTGTTGTAAAAGAATGTTGATGTCTTTCAACAATTCCTAAATTTGCAAATAGTACAGTATTATATAATGTTGAAGAAATTTGACAAATTCCTCCACCTAATCCATTTTCAACACCACCATTTACATATACAGCTGCTTCTTTATATCCGTTTTCAACACTTCTTTTTCCTAAAGCCTTATTATATGAAAATACCTCTCCTGGTTGAATAACTTGACCATTTAGTTTTTTACAAGCAATTGCTAAATTTGTTGTTCTTGCAACATTTCCTGCATCATATCTTGTAGTAAATGTTCCCAACAAATCAGGAAAAGCTTTTGAACCTAAACTAGCCACAGTCTTTTGAGCTTTAGTAATTTTCAAAGGAATTGAATATTCTTCTTTGCTCTCTGCCAAAATTGCTTTAGCCTCATCCATTGTAATTGCAAAATCAACTCCATCTTTATCAACAACAACCTGGAATGGATCTTCAACTATGTACGCATCTTGAGGCTCAGTATGAATCTCATTATATATTTTTTCAATATCAATATCACCAGCTTTTGTTTCTTTTACAGCAATCTCACATTCAGTTTTAAAATCTTTTGATATATCTTTAATATTTTCTGAAATCATATTTTTCATTTTATCAAGATCTAAAGAAATTCCATCTTTACCCCTAGTTATAAGAAGCTCATTTTCTTCAATACTATAAGTATAATCTTGAACTCCTCCTGGAAGTTCAGCACCAGCTTCAGTTAAAACTTTTTCAAGTTCTTCATCATTGTACCCAACCTCTAAACTAATATTTTGCTTTTTAAATTTGCTACCTACAATTGTAAAATTATTTGAAAATATATTTTCTGACCTTCCTTTTGAAACAGCTTCATCAACAGCTTTTTCAACATTTGCAGTCACTTCTAATTGTTCCATTGGTAATTCTTTTTCATACTCTCCATACTTCAATTTCACAATTTCTTTTTGTCTTGGGCTAACTTTTTCTTCAATTAATTTTACGGCCTGCGTTTTATCAAGTCCAGATACATCAATTCCCTCAATCATTACACCATCAATAATCTTATTTGAAAACATTGTAGGAATTGCAAAAGCAGTTAATGCTATCAATAAAACAATTATTAATACAACTGCTATGATTGATATCTTTATTGTTTTTCGCTTTTTTTCCATCATTTGCTCAATGTACTCTTCAGAGCTTTTTGGTTTACTTACTTCCTTATTTACTTTTTCTGTATTTTTCATTTTCTCCCTCCACAATTCATAGGTAAAACTATATTATCATATTGAATTTTTTTATTCAATAGTTTAATAATTCAATCCATCTTTTACTAGACATTTTATTTTTTTAAATATATAATATGATTAAATAATTTTTAGGAGTGGTAAAATGTTAGGAAATTTACTTTCACATATTAGAGAAAAAAAAGAAATGTCAAAAACAAATATAGCTGAAGCAATAGGAATCAATGTTGGACATTTAACACATATTGAAAAAGGCGAAAGGAATCCAAGTCAAAAAACTTTAAGAGATATTTGCAAAGCTATGAACATTCCTTATTTACCTGTTTCTTATTTTTATGATAAAGAATTTACAGAAGAACAAAACAAGTACGAATTAATCAATTCAATTGCATACGACACAGTTCCATTAATTTCTAACATAGAAGCAATGGTACAATGCCCAGCATCTATTCCAAATGCATCATTCGCAGTTACAATGAAAGATGACACAATGAAAGCATCTATACCAAAGGGAACTACTGTATTTGTTGAATATGGTGCAATGCCATTACACAGAGAATTCGGACTAGTACAATACAACGGTGAATTCTTAATCAGACGTTTCGTATACAGAAAAAATAAATTAGTCTTAAAAGCAGACAACCTTCTAACACGTGATATAACAATACTTAACGGATCTGAATTCACATTCATAGGAAAAGTGCATGTCGAAAATTAACAAATCGATTACAATAATATAACATTTTGATTTAATTTACGTTATTAAATCGAAATATATTGAAACTATTTTTCTTTATGATTATAATAATTATATAGTTATCTAGGAAATTATTTATTAATGATTTCTTTAGGAAGGAAAGAGTTTTATTATGGAATTAGTTAAAAATATATTTTTTAATACAGATAAATTAACACCAAATTCAAAAATCAAAATATCTTACACAGGTAAGTTTTTTCAAGACAATTCACAAGATGTATACATTCATCTTGGATTTGGATCAAACTGGGACAACTTACAAGATATAAAAATGGAAAAAACTGAACTTGGTTTTCAAACAGAATTTGATTTAGAAGAAAGCGATTCTTTAAATTTCTGCTTCAAAAACGGAAATGAAGAATGGGACAATAACGATGGGCAAAACTACATATTCCCTATTGAACACATAGAAACAAGCCTAGTTCCACAAGAAGAATCATTTAGCTTATCATCACCAAGAAAATTAAGAAAATCATATATGATAAATAAAAAAATAAGATTAGCAATTTACAAAATTATCACATACTTACCTAAATTAGTATCTGGTAATTACAAGAAAAAATCAGAACAATAAAAAAAAGACCTAAAGGTCTTTTTTTCATTATTGAACCAATTATTTATGCATCTATTATTTTAAAATTAAATTATATTAATGTATTGATAAAAAAAGACAATTAGAAGAACAAAAAGAAGGACAAAATAAATAGGAGATTTATAATATGGTAAATAATAAAAAAAGCAATCCAGAATCTGCATTAGTAAAAGTAACAAATGTAAAATGGTATAAAAAAATATGGAAGTCAATTAAAAATTTTTTAAGAATATAACTTAGTTTTGTCCATCTAAATCAACAAAAATATTAATAATTTATATAAGAAAAATACATATGAAAATTTTTTCACACCTTGCTGTCGCATTCCTTGGAATTTAAAAATAAGAATGTCTTTTAGACATTCTTATTTTTAATCCGGGTAGAATGCTTCAATCGAACTCACTTCGTTCGTTTGGTCCCTGCGCGG
>USQZ01000070.1 GCA_900556975.1 uncultured Clostridium sp.
AAAAAATTAGAGGAGGTGTATGCATAAGATGTTAGCAGAAGATATAATTGTAAAACCAATCATCACTGAAAAAAGTAATGATGCAATGCAAGAAGGAAAATACACTTTCAAAGTTGCTAAAAATGCAACTAAACCAGAAATAGCAAAAGCTGTTGAAAAATTATTCAATGTAAAAGTATTAAAAGTTAATACAATAAACATTGATGGAAAAAAGAAAAGAGTTGGTGTACACCAAGGTAAAACAGCTAGCTGGAAAAAAGCTATAGTATCAATAGATACAGATCCACAAGTTAAAACTTATACTAAAAAAGGTGGAAAAGAAGCTAAAGGAACTAAAAAATACAATTCATCAATCGATGAATTTATGGGAGCTTAATTTTAGCTAAAGAAAAATATCTGGAAAATACCAGGAAAATAAATAATATCTGCAGCGGAGCAGGAAAAAATCCGTAATATAAAAAGAAGAGTGAAAAATAATTGCAAAAGCCTAGCTCGTGTAGAGCAGAGAAGAAATCAAAAACGAGTAGTGCTAGGCAAACGAGCAAGAAAACCGCAGGCGTACAAAAGTACGTCGAGGATTTTCGAAGCGAAGTTAACAGGCGCAATACGAAGTTTTTCATTACTTCGGGAAAGGAAAACAAAAATGGGAATAAAACACTACAATGCCTACACACCATCAAGAAGAAATATGACTTCATTAACATATGAAGAAATAACAAAAAAGACTCCTGAAAAATCATTATTAGCTAAAAAAGCTAAAAATGCAGGAAGAAATTCTTATGGTAGAATAACAGTTCGTCACCAAGGTGGAGGACACAGACAAAAATATAGAATAATAGATTTCAAGAGAAATAAAGAAGATATAGAAGCTACAGTAATTGGTATCGAATATGATCCAAACAGAAGTGCTAACATAGCTTTAATCGAATACAAAGATGGAGAAAAAGCTTATATATTAGCACCACAAGGATTAAAAGATGGTGATACTGTAGTAGCTGGAAAAAATGTTGATATTAAAGCTGGAAACTGCTTACCAATAGAAAACATACCAGTAGGTACATTAATTCACAATATTGAATTAAATCCAGGACAAGGTGGAAAATTAGTTAGAAGCGCTGGACAATCAGCACAATTAATGGCTAAAGAAGGAACATATGCACATGTTAGACTTCCTTCAGGAGAAATGAGATTAATATTAGCTAGATGTAGAGCTACAATCGGTGTTATTGGAAACTCAGATCATGAAAATATTAAATTAGGAAAAGCAGGAAGAACTAGACATATGGGAATCAGACCAACTGTTAGAGGTTCTGTTATGAACCCAGTAGATCACCCTCATGGTGGTGGTGAAGGTAGAGCACCAGTTGGACACGCAGGACCACTTACTCCTTGGGGTAAACCAGCACTTGGATATAAGACAAGAAAGAAAAATAAAACTACTGATAAATTTATTGTTAAGAGAAGAAAATAATTATAAAATTCTAAAAATATTAGAGATTATAAAAATATTCGTCTATAAAGAAAATGTAAGTAGATAGTTAAAGGAAAGCTTAAGAAAGGAGAAATATCAATGTCAAGATCAAGCAAAAAAGTACCATATGTAGCTCCAGAATTAATGAAAAGAATTGAAGCTATGAACGAAAGTGGTAAAAAAGAAGTTTTAAAAACATGGTCAAGAGCTTCTACAATATACCCACAAATGGTTGGACACACAATAGCTGTTCATGATGGAAGAAAACATGTTCCAATCTATATTTCAGAAGAAATGATAGGACATAAATTAGGAGAATTTGCTCCAACAAGAACTTTTAAAGGTCATGCAGGAGACAAAACATCTAAAGTTAAAAAATAAAATTTAAATAGAGACAAATAAGCTAAAAAGGAGGAAATAAGTGATGGAAGAAACAACTCAAGTTCACGAGGCAAGAGCTTCATTAAATTATGCTAGAATTTCAGCTAGAAAAGTTAAAATAGTAGCAGATTTAATAAGAGGTAAAAAAGTAAGCGAAGCTTTAGCAATAGTTAAATTTGCTCCAAAAGCATCAGCTGAAATAATTGAAAAATTGCTAAAATCAGCAATAGCTAATGCCGAAAATAATCACTTTATGAAAAGCGAAGACCTATATGTTGCAGAAATATATGCTAACCAAGGTCCTACATTAAAAAGAATTAGACCAGCTGCAAAAGGTTCAGCTGTTAGAATTAGAAAAAGAACAAGTCATATAACAATAGTATTAAGAGAAGCAAAATAAGAAAGGAGGATTCTTAAATCATGGGACAAAAAGTACATCCTAATGGATTAAGAGTAGGTGTTATTAAAGATTGGAACTCAAGATGGTATGCAGATGACAAAAACTTTAGTGATTACCTAGTAGAGGATTATAAAATCCGTAAATTTGTAAAAAGCAAATTATTTGTTAGCGGAATTTCAAAAATAGAAATTGAAAGAACAGCTAAATTCGTAAAAGTAAACGTATATACAGCTAAACCAGGACTAGTAATAGGAAAAGGTGGAAACTTAGCTGAAGAATTGAAAAAACAATTATCAAAAATGATAGGAAAAGATGTAAACCTAAACATAGTTGAAGTTAAAAATATTGATTTAGATGCACAATTAGTTGCAGAAAATATTTGTAACCAACTAGAAAGAAGAATTTCATTCAGAAGAGCTATGAAACAAGCTATGCAAAAAACAATGAAAGCAGGAGCTTTAGGTATCAAAACTGCCGTATCTGGAAGATTAGGTGGAGCTGATATGGCTAGAACTGAATTTTATAAAGAAGGAACTATTCCTCTTCAAACTTTAAGAGCTGATATAGACTATGGATTCTATGAAGCAAACACAACTTATGGAAAAATAGGTGTTAAAGTTTGGATTTATAAAGGTGAAGTTCTTCCTGAAAAGAAAAATGTTGTTAAAGCAGAAAGGGGAGAAGAATAATGCCAGTAATGCCAAAAAGAACAAAATACAGAAAAATGCAAAAAGGTAGAAACAGAGGTAAAGCAACAAGAGGAACTGTTGTTAATGAAGGACAATATGGATTACAAGCATTAGAAGCTGGATTAATAACAGCAAACCAAATTGAAGCTGCCCGTGTTGCATTAACTCGTTATATTAAAAGAGGTGGTAAAGTTTGGATCAAATTATTCCCAAACAAACCAATAACTAAAAAACCAGCAGAAACTCGTATGGGTAAAGGTAAAGGAGCTCCAGAATATTGGGTAGCACCTGTTAAACCAGGAAGAGTTATGTTTGAAATAGCAGGAGTTTCAGAAGAAGTAGCAAGAGAAGCATTAAGACTTGCATCTCATAAACTACCAGTAAAAACTAAATTCCTAACTAGAGAAAATGAAGTAGGCGGTGATGAATAAGATGAAGATAAGTAAAATAAGAGAGATGTCTTCACCAGAGCTAAAAAATGAACTAAGCGAATTAAAATCTGAATTATTCAAATTAAGATTCAGCCTAGCTACAAACGGATTAGACAATCCAATGAAAATTAAAGAAGTGAAAAAAGACATCGCTAAAATAAATACAATTTTAAAAGAAAGAGAATTAGAAGAAAATAAATAATAAGAAAGGAGAAATCCAAGCATGGAAGAGAGAAATCTTCGTAGAACATTAATTGGAACAGTAGCTTCAAACAAAATGGACAAAACAATAGTTGTTAAAGTTGAAACTGCAGTAAGACATCCAATTTACAAGAAAATAGTAAAAAGAACATATAAATTAAAAGCTCATGATGAAGAAAATGTTTGCCAAATTGGTGACAAAGTAAAAGTAATGGAAACAAGACCTTTATCTAAAGATAAAAGATGGAGACTTGTTGAAGTTGTTGAGAAAGCAGTAATAAAATAATGTAAATATTAAAAGGAGGAAAACAGAACATGGTACAGCAACAATCAAGATTAAAAGTAGCTGACAACACTGGTGCAAAAGAAATTATGTGTATCAGATGTTTAGGTGGATCTCATAGAAAATATGCTGAAATAGGTGATATAATAATTGCTTCTGTTAAAAGTGCTACACCTGGTGGTGTTGTAAAAAAAGGTGAAGTAGTTAGAGCTGTAGTTGTAAGAAGCAAAAAAGGTGTTAGAAGAGCTGATGGTTCTTACTTAAAATTTGATGAAAATGCAGCCGTAATTATTCGTGAAGACGGAACACCAAGAGGAACACGTATATTTGGACCAGTAGCAAGAGAGCTAAGAGAAAAAGAATATATGAAAATATTATCACTAGCTCCAGAAGTTCTTTAATTAGAAAGAATAAAAATTAAGATATATTAATAAAACGAAAATTTCGAAAGAAATAGAGGTGAAAAAAGAATGAGAATCAAAAAAGGAGATACTGTTAAAATATTATCAGGAAACGATAAGGGAAAACAAGGTGAAGTACTAGAAGTAATTCCAAAGTCAGAAAAAATACTTGTTAAAGGTGTAAACATCAGAAAAAAACATGTTAAACCTAGAAAACAAGGTGAAGAAGGTGGAATCATTTCAACAGAATGTGCTATCCACAGCAGTAAAGCAAATGTTGTATGTCCAAAATGCAATAAAGCAACAAAAATAGGATATACAGTTGAAAAAGACGAAAAAATACGTGTTTGTAAAAAATGCGGAGCAAAAATAAAATAATAAATGAAAGGAGGATATTAGTCCAAATGGAACAATTAAGAGAAACTTATAAAAATGAAATTATACCTGCAATGATGAAAAAATTCGAATATAAATCAGTTATGCAAGTTCCAAAACTAGAGAAAATAGTAATAAATATTGGATTAGGAGATACAAAGGATAATCCAAAAGCATTAGATAATGCAATAAACGATTTAAGTTTAATAACAGGTCAAAAACCAGTTATAACAAAAGCTAAAAAATCAATTGCAGCTTTTAAATTAAGAGAAGGTGCTAAAATAGGATGCAAAGTAACATTAAGAGCTGGAAAAATGTATGATTTTGCATACAAATTCTTTAATGCAGCACTTCCAAGAGTTAGAGATTTTAGAGGAGTGTCAGCTAATTCATTCGATGGAAGAGGAAACTATTCTATCGGTATTAAAGAACAATTAATTTTCCCTGAAATCGAATATGATAAGATAGATAAAATAAGAGGTATGGATATTATATTCGTAACAACAGCTAAAACAGATGCTGAAGCAAAAGAATTATTATCATTATTAGGAATGCCTTTTAAAAACTAAGAGTTAGTTAAAATGATGAAAGGAGAAAAATAATGGCTAAAAAATCACTAAAAGTAAAATGTGCCAAAGAACAAAAATATAAAACTAGAGAATATAATAGATGCAAAATATGTGGAAGACCACATGCATATATTAGAAAATTTGGTATTTGCCGTGTTTGCTTCAGAGAATTAGCACACAAAGGTGAAATACCAGGTGTTAAAAAAGCTAGTTGGTAATATAGAAGATGCAAGGAAAAGCTTGCAAGCAAATAAGATAATTTGCAAATAAATTAAGCATTAAAAAAATGCTAAATAAGAAAAAAAGGAGGGAAAACAAACGTGAATACAACAGACCCAATAGCAGATATGTTAACAAGAATAAGAAATGCTAATAGAAATAAATTTAAAACTGTTGATGTACCAGCATCAAACATGAAATTAGCAATTGCTCAAAATTTATTGGATGAAGGATATATAAAAGCTTTCGAAGAAATAAAGAATGAGACACAAGGAATCATAAGAATTACTTTAAAATATGATGAAAAAGGAAACAAAGTAATTTCTGGATTAAAAAGAATTAGTAGACCAGGTTTAAGAATATATGCATCTAAAGATGAATTACCACAAGTATTAAACGGTTTAGGAACAGCTTTAATATCTACATCTAAAGGAATAGTTACAGATAAAAAAGCTAGAGAACTAGGTATAGGTGGAGAAGTATTAGCTTATATTTGGTAATTAAT
>USQZ01000071.1 GCA_900556975.1 uncultured Clostridium sp.
AACAAATAAATTATTGCAAAATGGAAATATATATAATATAATTTAAGAGTTAAAATATAGGTTAAGGAGCAAAAATATATGGAATTGGAATCAAAAAAATATCAAAAAAGAATGATTGCAATAGTAGTAATTCTAATTATTTCAACAATTCTAGGAACAATTGCAGAAAAAGAAATAAGAAAAAAATCACAAGAATTAGACAGTACTGTTGAAACAATTAGAGCCACATCTGAAGAAGAATATGAAAAATCAAGAGAAGAAAAGACGGCACAAACAGGAAAGGAATATCCTACAAAAGAAAAGCTTTTATCAACATTAAGTGAAGTCCAAGACTACTATCATACTTTTATAGATAGACAAGAGTCTATAGGAATTTTAGCATTTTCAATTGCATTTTCAGGAACATTTATGGGAATAATGATGTATTTCATTTTCACAGGGTGGATTTTAAAGAAAATATGGAAAGATATCAAAACATGGATATCTGTACTAATGAGGATATTAATATTAATAATTTTAGTGCAACTTTTGGCATACCCACTAATACTTATCGGATTAGTAGGACAACTACCATTTGTAGCATACACACTTTACAAATATATAAAATTAAGAAAACTTGAAGATAAAGATGATGTTATTGTAGAAAAATAATTCATTTAAGGGAGGATAAATAAAATGATTAAGAAAGTAGCAATATTAGCAAATGGAGGAGATGTATCAGGATTTAATGCTGTAATAAGAGCAATTGTAAAAACAGCAGAAACAAATGGAATCGAATGTTATGGGTATATCGATGGATATAGAGGACTTGTAACAAACAATTATATTAGATTAGACGGTAGTGAAAAAGCATCAGGAATATTACCAAAAGGAGGATCAATAATTGGTTCTTCAACAAACGCAATAGTATTTCACTACAAAGTTGAACATGAAGACGGAACAGTAACATATGAAGACTTGTCAGACAAATGTGTTCAAAACGTAAAAGAAGCTGGATTTGATTGTGTGTTCACATTAGGAGGAGATAGCACTCAAAAATCAGCTAGAGATCTATTCTTAAAAGGAATTAACACAATAGGGGTTCCAAAAACAATAGACAACGATGTTGCATGTACAGATATTACATTTGGATATAACACAGCTGTATCAGTTGCAACAGATGCAATAGATAGACTTCATACAACTGCAGAAACACATAATAGAATTATGGTTCTTGAAGTTATGGGAAGATTTGCAGGCTGGATTGCACTAGAATCAGCAATATCTGGTGGAGCAGACGTTGCATTAATACCAGAAATACCATACGATATAAACAAAGCAGCACAAGCAATTAAAGCAAGACAAGCTAAAGGAAAGAACTTCAGCATAGTTGTTGTATCAGAAGGAGCTATGTCAAAAGATGGAGAAAATGAAACACACTCAGCTGAAGGAATAGATTCACAAGCAGGAATAAGCGTTAAATTTGGAGGAATAGGACAAAAAGTTGCAAAAGAATTACAAGATTTAACAGGCTTAGAATCTAGATGCACAGTTTTAGGATATATGCAAAGAGGAGGAACTCCAACAGCATATGATAGAGTACTTTCAACAAAATATGGTGCAAAAGCAATGGAACTTGCAATGGAAGAAAAATTCGGAGTACTAACAGTAATTCATAATGGAAATTTAACTTCAGTACCATTAGAAGAAGTTGTAGGAAACAACAAAGAATTAGGAGCTGTACAAGGTGGAACAGAAGATAGCAATGTTCGTTTAGTTACTATGGATGATGATTTAGTAAAAACAGCAAGAGATATAGGAATTTGTTTAGGAGATTAAAAAATATAATGAAGCATATTACTAAAAAAAGTAATATGCTTCGCTAAAAGGAATGATAATATGATAGATTATAATGAATTAATAGCTGAAAAAATAGCAAATGCAATAAACTTAGATAAAAATGAAATAAAACAATATATTGAAATCCCACCACAAAGCGATATGGGAGATTTCGCATTTCCTTGTTTTAAACTAGCTAAAACACTTAGAAAATCACCAGTTCAAATTGCTGATGATATAAAAGAAAAAATTAGCGAAGATGAATACATAAAAAAAATAGAAACAAAATCAGGATATTTAAATTTTTATATTAATAACACCAAATTAGTTGAAGAAGTTTTAGAAGAAATAAATAACCATGAAAATGATTTCGGAAAAAGCAATGAAGGGACAGGGAAAACAGTATTAATAGATTATTCATCACCTAATATTGCAAAACCATTTCATATAGGACATTTAAGAACAACATTAATTGGAAGTGCATTATATAAAATTTATAAATACCTAGGATACAACACAATAGGAATCAACCATTTAGGAGATTATGGAACTCAATTTGGAAAAATGATTGAAGCATATAAAATGTGGGGAAGCGAATATGATCTAAGTGAAGATGCCATAAATAAAATGGTAGACATGTATGTTCGTATAAACAATCTTTGCAAAGAAGATGAAGCAGTATTAGAAAGATGTAGAGAAAATTTCAAACTTCTTGAAGAAGGAGATAAATACTGCACAGAATTATGGGAACATTTCAAAGAACTAAGTTTAAAAGAATTTGATAAAATATATGACATATTGGGAGTAAAATTTGATTCATTAAATGGAGAAGCTTTTTATTCTGATAAGACAGATGAAGTAGTTGAAATGCTAAAAGAAAAAGGAAAATTAACAGAATCAGAAGGAGCAGAAATAGTTGATTTAGCAGATGAAGGAATTGAAACACCATGCATAATAAAAAAAGCAAATGGCTCAACTATTTATGCAACAAGAGATTTAGCAGCTATCCTTTACAGAGCACGTACATATGATTTTGATAAATGTCTTTATGTAGTTGCATATGAGCAAAACTTGCACTTCAAGCAAATATTTGCAGTTGCTAAATATTTAGTAGATGAAAAATATGTAAAAGGCTTAAAACACGTATCATATGGAATGGTTCAGTTACCAACAGGTAAAATGTCAACAAGATTAGGAAACGTTGTAAAAATTGAAGATTTAATAACAGAAACAATTGAAAAAGCAAAAGAAATTATAACAACAAAAAATCCAGAATTAGAAAACAAAGATGAAGTAGCTAAAAAAGTTGGTATTGCAGCAATAATTTTTAACACATTATCAACAACAAATAATAAAGACCAAATATTCGATTGGAACACAGCTTTAAACTTCCAAGGAGAAACAGGACCATATATTCAATATACATATGTAAGAACAAAAGGAGTCTTAGAAAAGGTTGGAAAAATACCAACTATATCAGAAGTAGACTTCTCAGTATTAACAGATGATTCTTCAATAAAAGTATTAAAGTCATTATATGCATTTAAAGAAACATTAGAAATGACAGTAGAAAAAAATGAACCTGCAATACTTGCAAGATACCTAATTGAAGTATCACAAAACTACAGTAATTTCTACAATGATAACAAAATTCTAGTAGAAGAAGAGAAAGTTAAAAACGCAAGAGCATATTTAACATATGCAGTAGGAACAGTATTAAAAACAGGAGCATCACTATTAGGAATACAAATGCCAGATAAAATGTAAAAAGAAATTGAGAAAGAAAATATGATATGTCCAAAATGTAATGAAGAAATTGCAGATAAAGCAAAATTCTGTACCAAATGAGGAGCTAACATAGAAGAAGTAACAAAAGAATTAGAAGCAAAAAGAGAAGAAGAGGTTAGAAAAGCAGAAGAACAAGCACTTAAAGAAGTAGAAGAAGCTAGTAAAGTTGAAGAACAAAAAGTTAAAGAGGCAGAGAAAGTTAGAGAAACAGAAGAAGCTAGAGAAGTTGAAAAAGAACTAAAATCTGAGGAAACTCAACCAATAGCAGATTCAAATGACGAAGAGCCTACACAAGAGCCAAAAAATGAACAACCTAAAAAAGCAAAAAAAGGCAAGAAAAAAATAATATTAGTAATTGCCATAATTATTGTATTATTGGCTGGAGTAGGCGCAGGAGTATGGTATTACATGTCAGAAAACAATGATAGTGAAACTGCAACTGAGCAGAAAAAATTAGAATGGGGAGACGTATATCTTGAAGTTTTAAATGACAACAGTAAGTTAGATGACATGGACAACCAAAAAATTCAGTTATGCGACTTAGACAAAGATAAAATACCAGAACTAATTATATATGGAATAAAAAATGCAAAAGAATATATTGCAAACATATATAAATTAAATGAAAAAAATGAAGTAGATACAATAAAAGTATCATTAGACAATGAGTTCGACTTAAAACTAGTATATGATGCAAACAAAGACGACTATGTGTGGTATGCAGTTGAGAAAACATCAGACAACTCATCAAAATACTACGACCTAAACTTAGATAGCAAAGAATATAAACCAGAAGAAGTAGGGCTAACAAAAAATACAGACTGCATTGAAGTAGACGAAAACTATAGCAAAAAAGTAGATTTCAACAAAAATGCAAGCAAAAAAGACAAAGAAAAAGTATTCGAAGAAGCCCAAAAAGACTATGTTGAAACAGACGACATGATAACAGACGAAGTAAAAGAAAAAGTAGAAGCAGTAAAAATATTGAAAAATATAAAAAAATTAGATAACAGCAAAGAAATAGTATATTCAGCAGTATCAAAAACAATAAGCGGAAACACATATGAATATCCATGCATCAACATAGATTCAGCAGATGTAGCAACAATAAACGCAGAAATAAAGAAAAGATTTGGATTTAGCGCAAACATGAATGCATCAAACTATTACGATCAAGTCGGATATGAAACAGAAGAAATTTCATATTCATACACAATAAATAAATCAGTACTATCAGTACTAGTATGGAGTGGCGGAAATGAAACAATAACTGCTAATACATATAACGTTGATTTACAAACACTAAGCAAAATAAGTAGTGAAAATTTAATAAAGCAATACAATGCAAGTAAAGATGAAGTAATAACAAAAGCAACAGAAGCCGTAAAAAAAGAATGCGATACACTAGTTGCAAAAGAAAAAACAGCATTAGGAAGCAACTGGAGCACATTATATGATGACAAAACAGTTACAGAATGGCAAAACGCAATTAAAAAGAGCATAGAAAAACTAAACGTATATATCAATGATAAAAACGAACTATGCATATTAGGTGAATTTGAACATGCAGGCGGACAATGGAGCTGTACACAAACAGTAATTGTAAACATAACAAACGGATACAAAGCATCAGAATTAACATTCAAAGGCGGAAAAGCAATTAAACATTACATAGAAAATTACAAAGAAGAAAATACAGCACCAAGCACATCACCATCATCCACACCTTCATCAGTGCCATCATCAACACCAGCAACATCAGCAAGCACATCTGAAGAACCAACAGAAAAAGGAGCAATAGGAAAAGACCAAGCACAGAAGTTAGCTGAAAAAGTATGGGGAAGCACTTCAGATGAAACAGGTAACCAAATTGGATACACATATACAGGATGGGGAAAAGACAGCGCAGGAAAACAATACTACATATTCAATGCAAGATGGTTAGTAGGAGATCATTGGTCATACATAGGAACAATATGTATAGCAGCTGATGGAAAAACATACAAACAACTAGACACAGTAGTAAACGATACAGCAAGAGGTGAAACATTTAATATGTTAGATGGCGGAAATATAAAAAATAATTAAAAAAATACTTGCTTTTAAGTAATAAATTTGGTATTATTTAAAAGCAAGTTAAATATGCCGATGTGGCGGAATTGGCAGACGCACATGACTCAAAATCATGCGGGAAACCATGTGGGTTCGAGTCCCACCATCGGTACCA
>USQZ01000072.1 GCA_900556975.1 uncultured Clostridium sp.
ATTACAATTAATAAAATTTTTACTAATTTATTCATACTATCAAATCCTTTCTTTATTAATATTTTTCTTAATTCTTTTTTACCTCTATGAACAAGAACTTTAGTGTTTTCAATGGTTTGTCCGTAATATTTCTGCTGTTTCCTTATAAGATAAACCTTCGATTTTTGTTAGGTATATTGCGTTTTTATATTTGTCATCTAACATATTTATTGCTTCTGTTAGTTCTTTTTCTCGTTCTTGCTTTTCAATAAGATCGCTTATGTCTTTTTGAATTTCTTCGGAATCTAATAGTGAATATTTTTCATTAATTTCTGTTCTTCTTTTTTCTTGATTAATGTAATTGTATGCTCGGCTTCTTGCTACTAAGTATATGTAATATTTGAAACTGCAATTTTCTCTGACCTTGTTTTGTAATATGTATATAAATACTTCTTGGGTGATGTCTTCGGCTTTCTCATAATTTTTTACTATGTTGAAAATAAAGTATTGTATTTTGTTTTTGTATTTGTTGTACAATGTTTCGAAGGCGTCTTTTTCTCCGTTCATATATTTGTTGTACAATTCTAAATCTAAATCTTTCATTTCTTACCTGCTTTCAATTATATATACATATAACTTTGGAAAAGGTTACATGGTTTTACTATTTTTATAAAACCCCAGTAACATAAATTTAAGTTACTGGGGTTTTCATTTTTTATTCTATTTGTTTACTAACCAATCTAATACATTTATTTTCTTTATTCCGTCAAAGTCTGCTATTGGATCTATATCCATTGTAAGAATATATTTAGGGTAGTGGTCATTTATTTCTTGTAATGGTGTTAGCTCTCTTTCTAATGTTGATTGCTCTCTTGTTGTATATGCAACTTGAAAATAAGTAAAACCTTCTTTATTTTCTGCGACAAAATCAACTTCTTTTTCTCCTGTTCTTCCAATATATACTTTGTATCCTCTTCGTATAAGTTCAAGATATACAATGTTTTCTAACATGTGTCCCGCATCAACATTTCTTCTTCCTAATAGTGCATATCTCATCGTTACATCAGTTGCATAATATTTTTCACCTGATTGTAAATATTGTTTACCTTTAACATCAAACCTTGGTACTTTATTAAATACATAACTTTCAACTAATGCGTCTAAATAATTTTCTACTGTATGGACTGATATAGGTCTACCATCTGATGTTAATGTATCAGCAATTTTTTTAATTGATAAGCAATTTCCTATATTGTTAAACATAAATTTTGCAACGGTTTTTAGCATTGATGTATCTGCTATTTTTCTTCTTTGAGCTACATCTTTTAAAATTATTGTGTTATATAAAGCATCTAAATAGTCATCTATTTCTGTTTCATCTTCTAACTTTAAGGCATACGGAAATGAGCTTCTGTTTATATAATTTAAATATATTTTCTCATCTGCATCTTTTTGATAATATTCTATATATTCTTTAAATGATAGTGGATACATTTTTATTTCTATATATCTTCCTGTTAATAAAGTTGCTAATTCTCCTGATAGTAAATATGCATTAGAACCTGTTATATACACATCAACATTTTTTAATATATATAATCCGTCTACTGCTTTTTGAAATTCAGGCACGTTTTGAACTTCATCTAGAAAAATATAATATTGTTTTTCATCTTTTATTTGTTGTTTTACGAATTTGTAAAAATCCTTGTAATTCTCAAAGTCATTGTCTGGATTTTCAAGATTTATTGATATTATGTGATTTTCTTCTATTCCAATAGTTTTTAAATATTCAATAAATAATTCAAATAGTGTTGATTTCCCACATCTTCTTATTCCTGTTACAACTTTTATTAGGTCTTTATCTTTCCACTTTTTTAATTTCTCTAAATATTCGGTTCTTTCTATCATATTATCGCCTCCAATATTATTATAGCACAAACCAAGAAAAGTTTGCAATAGATTGCAAGCTTTTCTTATTTTTTATTAATTTTTGCAGTTGAGTTAATTTTATTTTGATGTTTTTTCGTCTATTTCTTCTTGTCCTTTGTTGTCATCTTTTTTTATTGAATCAACTATTGTAATAAATTTAACTTTTCCTTTATTTTCGTCATCTAATTTTGTGAATGTGTTGTATTCGTCTGATAATTCTTTTAGTTTTTCTGCTCTTGTTTCTAAGTTTTTCAAATCTCCTGTTATATAATTGCAGATAACATCAATTCCTGTTTTGTTAAACTCTGCTGTTCCTTCTGCTAATTCTGCTGCTCCAGATTGGATTGTTTTTGCACCTTCTACTAATTGGTTGTTTGCACTGTATAATGCTTGTGAGCTTGTATTTATTGTGCTTAATCCTGCTTTCATTTGTTCAGAACCTTGTGCTAATTTTGTTGTTCCTGCTTCTAATCCTAATGTTCCTTGATATAGTTTGTTTGCTCCTGCTGCCATTTTTCCTGTGTTTGTGTATAGTCCTTTAATGTTTGTGTTTAATGCTCCTACTTGATCTAGCAATCCATTGACTCCATCACTAACATCTCCTGCACCTTTGGCTAAAGTATCAACTTGTTGCTTTAATTTTTCTATTTGTGTATTTGATGCATTTAATGATGTAATCATGTTATTTAAATATACATTATCTGCTGTTAATGTCGCAATTGTTGATTGGTTTGCTGTTACTTGTGCCTTTATTGCTTGCACAGCTGCTTCTGATAATGTTGTATCTTCTAATACTTTGTTTAATTGCTCTGTTGTTGCTGTCAATGTTGTAATCATATTTTGATTTGTAGCTATTTGTTTATTAATTTGATTTATTTGTTCTGCATAGTCTGTCGTTTTCATTGCTGCGCTTAAACCTGTCAAACCTTCTGAAATACCTTGTGCTCCACTTTTCAAGTTATTCATTGATTCTTGTGAACCGTCTAATAAGTCTGACATTGTTTTTACACCATCGTTTACAGCACCTAAATTCTCTGATAATGATTTAGTTCCTAATGTTAAATCTGGTACTTGTGAATGAAGGTTCTTTATTCCTGCATCTATGTTTGAATAACTCGTGTTTGCAGAGCTTACTCCATTTGAAAATTTATTTAATGCTTGATTAAATTCTTCTGATTTTTCAACATAAGTTGTTGTTCCATCTGATAATGTTTTTGCTCCGTTTTCAATTCGTTTGCTTGCAGATTGTAGTGTTTCAACTTTGCTATATATGTCATCTAATTTGCTGAATATATCTAATTCTGAATCTTCAATTAATTTTGGTGTTGTATAGTTTATGATGTTGTTCATTTCAAAGTTTGTTGTTTCCATTGTTATTTCAATTGATGTTGGAATTTCTAATGTGTCTTTATCAATATTTAAGCTTTCTTGCATTCCTGGGAATGTTAGTCCAACCGCCATTGTTTTACTTCCGTCATCTATTGCTTTTCCGTTTGTTACTTCTATGTTTTTATTGTTGTCGTTGTTTATGTATGTTCCTGTTGCTACGACAAATGGCGTATACATTTTTTCTGTTTTTCCGTTTATTTGAACTTCGTGTTCTTCTTTATTTTCAAATGATATTGTAATTTTTACTTTTCCTGATTTTCCAGCTATTTCGTCTGAACTTATTTCTTTTCCGTCTAGTTCGTATTTAATGTTTAATTTAACTGGCAATTCTTGGTTTGTTTCACCTTTATAATAAATATCGTTTGAATCCGCTTCCCAAACTAGGCTTTCTCCATCCTGAGTAAATTTCTCGTCTCCACTTGTATTCTCGATATTTAAAAGGTTTGTCATATCTTTTAGAAGTTTTTCATCTTCTTCGTTTATCAAATGGTCTGTAACTATTGTTTGATATTGTTCTCCATTACTTTTGGCATTTGTATAGACTGTTTCGTCTTTGGTGAATGCAGCTACTGGTAATGTGTACACTAGCATTGTTCCTAATAAAATACTAGCTGATATTTTAGACAATTTGTTATTCATAATTATACTTCCTTTCTATTTACATTCTTTCATTTTTGATGTTGTTTTACAAACTAATTTGTCGAAGATCATTAGCATTGCTGGTAATACTGTTATTACAACTAGAACGCTTATGATTGCTCCTCTTGACATTAATGTACATAATGATCCAATCATTTCTATTTTTGAATATGCTCCAACTCCGAATGTTGCTCCGAAGAAACATAATCCACTTACTAGAATTGAACTAATTGATGTTCCTAAGGCTTCTGATATTGCTTCTTCTTTCTTCATTCCTTCTTTTCTATGTTCTATGTATTTTGTTGTAATTAAAATTGCATAATCTATTGTTGCTCCTAATTGGATTGTTCCAATTACGATTGATGCAATAAATGGAATGCTTGTGTTTGTTACAAATGAGAATCCCATATTTATAAATATTGCAAATTCTATTATGCAAATTAGAATTACTGGTAATGATATTGATTTTAAAACAAATATCATTATTATAAATATAATTGCGATTGATACTGTGTTTACGCTGTTGAAGTCGTGGTCGCTTATTTCAACTAAGTCTTTCATCAATGGTCCTTCACCAACGAACATTCCGTTTTCATCATATTCTTTTACAATTTTATTAATTTCATTTATTTGATTGTTTAGTTCGTTTGAAGCTATTTCATATTTTGAGCTTACTATTATCATTTGATAATTGTCGCTTGTAAATATGCTTTTTATGTCGTCTGATAAAATTTCTTTTGGAAGAGCTGTGTCAATTTTTGAATATGAAACTGCGAAGTCAACTCCTTCAACTTGTTCAATTTTATCTAACATTTCGTTGACTTTGTAATCATCTAAGTCTTTATCAACTAATATCATTGCTTCTGATGTTAGTCCAAACTTGTCTTTTAATTCATTGTTTGCTGTTATGCTTGGTAATGAATCTGGCAATGAATCATCTAATTTGTAATATACTTGTGTGTTGTTGTTTGTGTATATTGCTATTGGTAAGATTATTATAAATAGTAATGTTATTAATTTATAATGTTTCATAACGAAATTTTTTACGCTTGTGAATTTAGGTAAAATTTCTTTATGACTCGTTTTTTCGATGGCTTTGTTAAATTGAAGTATCATTGCTGGTAATATTGTTACAACGCTTATTACTCCAAATAGCACACCTTTTGCCATTACAATTCCTATGTCTTTTCCTAATGTTAAGCTCATACTACATAGTGCAAGGAATCCTGCAATTGTTGTTAATGAACTTCCTAGAACTGCTGTGAATGTTTTTTGAATTGCTGTTTCCATTGCTTTGTTTATGTCTGATGTGTTTTTCAATTCTGCTTTATAACTGTGGTATAAGAATATTGCGAAATCCATTGTTACACCTAATTGTAAAACAGCACTTATTGCTTTTGTTATGTATGAAATTTCGCCTAAGAATATGTTTGTTCCCATGTTGAATAATATTGCTATTCCGATATTAGCTAATAGTAAAATTGGTGTTACATAAGAGTCTAGTGCAATTTCTAGAACTATCAAACATAGTGCAACTGCAATTATTACATATATTGCTATTTCTGAATTTGATAAATCTCTTGTGTCTATTAATGTTGCTGTCATTCCGCTAATCTTGCATCTTTCATCTGTTATGTCTCTTAATTTTTGAACTGTATCCATTGTTGAATCAGATGATATTGCATCTTTGAATGTTACTAACATTATTGTGCTTCCATCTTTATAAACTTTATCTTTTATTTCATCTGGAAACATTTCTATTGGTATGTTTGTTCCAACTAAATCTGTTGTACTAATTACATTTCCTACATTATCTAATTTCTTTATTTCTTTTGTTAATTTGTCTATGTCTTTGCTTTTCATGTC
>USQZ01000073.1 GCA_900556975.1 uncultured Clostridium sp.
AAAAAGAAAAGACTATTGAACAAAATATTTTTAGATACTTTGTCAACAGTCTGAAAAATACGAAATATTTAATTATTTCGTATTTTTTTGTGAAAAAACTATGGAGATTTAAAAAAATATGGTAAAATAAAATTAGATTAGTGTATTCTGAAGAATAATTTCTAAAAGGAGTATAAAGTCATGAAAAAGAAAAAAAGAAAAGTCCTTTCAAAAAAAGAAAAAATAATAATAATTTGTGCAGGAGCATTGGCATTTTTAATTATCTTATCATTAGCCTTAATGCCTACAAGAAGAAATAAACAAGGGAAAATCGATATAGAAAATATTGATTTAAATCAAAACTTAGAAACAGTTCAAGATGTTGTAACATATTTGGAATGTGATTTTATATCAATGGAAGATTCTAAAACAGAAGGATATGATATAGACATATATGTAAATTTAAAATATAACTTATATGAAGACAACATATCTAAAGAACCATATTTCAGAAATCTATATGAAAAAATAGCATTAATTACAAACTTTAAAAGTTTTAGAATAATTGATTCAAGCAAAGGAATAACAATAGAAGTTAAATGCACATCAAATGGAATTACAGAAGTAAAAATTAACGGTGATACAAATTACTACCAAAATCAAGCATCAAAAAATAGTAAAGAAAACGAACTAAAGGTTGAAAACATCGATTTAAAAGTAAATTCAGATGTATTACAAAAATTAATTAATGAAAAATGGAAAACAGCAAATGTAAATCTTGGCTCAAAAGAAAGTCGATATGAAAAATATGATATTTACTTTGATGAAGGATACAAAGTTAGAACTATTCAAGGAAAAGCATTTAATATAATATTTACAAAGAATTATAAAAATGCAGTTGTAAATAATTATAAAGTAGGAGAAAAATTAGAAACAATAGAATCAGAACTAGGAACATCCTACAAAAAAACAGGAATGTTAGGCTATAGAACAGATACATTTTATGTAATATTTACTGAAAATGAAATATCAATATATCCAAATATTCAATATGACTATACAGAATTTGAAAACTTAGTAAAAGAGTATGACACTAAAAAAGATATAAATGATTTTATGGATAAGCTAACAGATATATGGCCAGATTATAATAGTTATACATACGATACAAATTATGTATCAATCGAATATGCATTAAAAGGCGTAAAAATTAGCTTCACATCAACTAAAAAAGATGGAATACAAATATATGAAAATTATAAAGGTGATTTAAAATATAATAAACAACAATATACAGATTTATATTATAAAATAGATGAAAATTTACTTATGAAGAATGAAACTACTAGATTAATGGGAAAAATGTACGATAATTCTGGAATAGAAAATGATCCAATTCATTATAGTAATAAATTTTATTTGTTTTTTGCATTAGATAATGGAGGATATAAAAATATAAAGATAATGTCATTAGACAACGAATATCCAGATAGTGAATTAGATGCAAGTGTTACAATAACATCATATGTTTGGGCAGACGATTCACACTTAGTTTATGGTATAGCAAATGATGGAATTTATGTATATGATGCAAAAAAATGTGAAAATCAAAAAATATTATCAGGAGAAGACTCATATAAAATAACAGGATATGACAGGGAAACAAATATAATAGAATATGATGATACTAAAGCAAGAATTAAATTTTAAGGGGAAAATAAATGAAACAATTAAAATTAGTATTAAAAAGAATATTAATAGTACATGTAATAATATTTATTACCTTATCATCAATGTCATCGTGCCAAGCTAGAGGATATGATAAAAAATGTGGGGAATATGCTTCAAAATGGGCTATGGACTTTATTAATAAATATGCAGGAGCTAGCTACTATGACAGTGCAGGTCTATTAGGAAGTATAAATGGAAAATCGGCGTGTAAATGGTCTGGTACTACAAACGATGATGGAACTGGAACTGGTACTTTTTATGGATGTTGTACATGTTGGGTTCACTGGATATATTATTATGCGTTAGGTGTAGATATAAATGATTTTGGGTTTGATCCTTTATCAGATACCGCATATGCTAACTTAAAAGGTGGGAATCAATACTTTGATGATGTAACAAATGAATCATTACAAGCAGGAGATATACTAATTGTTAATGGACATGCGGAGATGTATGCAGGAGATGATCAACACGTTAACTTCGGAAGTACACCGATGAACATACATGGAGCATGTAGTAGAATGACACCGGGAAGAAGTGGAGAAAATGCTATTGCAGTTAGATTAAAAAGCTCTGTTCAAGTTAATCCCGCCGGATCAGTACCAGTAGATGAAATAGAAGATGAAAATCTAAATATATATGATGAAAATGGATTTATATATACAGGTGTTGCAAAAATCGAAGGATACAAAGGAACAGCACCATTTGGAAAATGGATTCAAAGAACATTATTACAAATTGTAGATTACTTAATTGGAATGTTGACATATGTTTTTAGAGCAGTAGCTGTAGGATGGACAGCAATTATAGAAAGACTTTTCATTGATGGAATTGTAAATGCTATAACAGGGGTTACAAACAAAAGAGATGAAGGGTGGCAAAAAGATCCCAATAGTATAGATGAGATAGATAAAGAAGCAGAAGAAAAAGAAAAGGCAGATAATGAAACTCAAGAACAACCACAAGCCAGTGGAGATGAAAATGATCCAAACGAATACATAAGTGAAGGAATGCAAAGAATAGCTGATATAGGTGGAAACGTACAATTAAAGACATCATCAAAGGCTAATGTAACAGTTGAAAACATTGTATATAATAAAATTCCAATATTAGATATAAATTTCTTTAATTTTGAATCAGCTGGTGGAGCAGTCGTTGATGAAGATGGAATTATATACATAATAAAAGAAAATGTAGCAACTTGGTACTATATTTTCAGAACAATGGCAATATTGATAATGTTAATAATATTACTATATTTAGGAATTAAAATGGCAATATCAACAGTTGCAGAAAAGAAAGCAGTTTACAAGCAAATGATAGTAAGCTGGATAGCAGGATTTATCCTTGTATTTACAATACACTATATAATGTACTTTATAATATCTGTAAACGAAACTTTTGTGAATTGGATAATTCCTAAATATGAAAATGGAACAGAATTATCACTATATGAAAGTGTACGTTCAAAAGCATACTCATTAAAAGCAACAACAGGAACAGCCGGAATGGTTATGTACACAATATTGGTATATTACTCTGTAAGATTCTTAATACTATACTTCAAGAGATTCTTAACAGTAATGATATTAGCTGTAATATCACCATTTGTGGCTGTATCATATGCTGTACAAAAAATAAATAAAAATGGAAAAGGCGGAGAAATGTACGGAAATTGGATGAGAGACTTCATGTACACTGTAATATTACAATCAATACATGCCCTAATATATACAATCTTCGTACAGACAGCGCTAGATTTAACTGAAGTTTCAATAGGTGGTATATTCATTGCATTTATCTTCTTGAAATTTATGTTAAAAGTTGATCCAACAGTACGTAAAATATTTGGATTCTCAGGTGGAAAGGGAAAAGGAAGTTCAGCTGATAAGCTAACTATTGAAGAAATAGGTCCTCAAATTAAAGGATTACAAGCAATTGCAAAATCAAGAGTGGTAAAAGGAACAATACAAAGTCAAGCAAGATTCATAGGTAAGGTAGTTAAAAAACCAGCATTAGCAATAGCAAATGAAATTGATGCCGGAGCAAGTATTGTTAAAGAAGAAATAACTAACAGATTTGGTTCAAATATTCAAATGACACCTGAAGAAGAACAAGAAATGAAGAGAAAGAAAAAAGAGAAAGCAGAAAAAAGAAAACAAGTTCAAAAAGGTGTAAAGACAGGTCTAGGTATAAGCAAAGAAATGGTTAAAACATTTGCAAAAGGTTTAGTAGCAATGCCATTAGTAATAGCCGAGCCACAATTTGGAATAACTATATTAGACTCAGCAATTAGTTCAGGAGAAAAAACAGCAAGTTTAATTAGAAAAGCTAAAAAAGACGGATTATTTCCATCAACAAGGCCAACATATAATCATAGCTATACATTAACAGGAATTAAGCCAAGAAATGTAGCATCACAACAAAGATTAATATCAAGATTTAATGCATTAGGTATTGATTATACAATGTATAATGGACCAGCAGGAAGTGCAGGAAGCGGACCAATATACAATCCAACCGGAGGCGGAGCTTACTACATACCAGGAGAAGAAGATGCAGAAGGACTTACACAAGAAGAATTCAGAAAGAGATTTAAAGAACTTAGCAAATCAAAATTAGAAAGAGTATTAGAGCAAATAGATTTAAGCAATTTGAAATATGCATCAGCAAAAACTTCACTTGAAGAAGTTGCAGAAGAGGAAGATATAGACACAACCGAATTGTATGCAGAAATATTAATATTAGCAAAAGAAAAAGAAGCAGAACTTGAAGAAAAATTTAAAGAACTATCTGGTACAACAGCAGAGAAAATTGAAGAAATGAAAAAGGTTAGTCCAGAATTTGCAAAGAAAATGGAAGAAAAGAAAAAACAACAATTAATAAAAGAAGCAAGAATTTTGGCAAAACCATTATCAGAAATAGATATATACAAAGCAATTCAAAGTTACCAATCAAAAGTACCTAGCTTCGATCCATCAAGCGAAAGAATAATACAACGTGATATAGTAGGTATTGCAAAAGAGCTTAATGAAATATTAGATAAAAAAGGCGAAGGTGTAACAATGAGCAATACATTCATATCCAAAGTCGAAAAAGAATTAGCAAATAATCAACGAAGAGTAGCAGAGAAGAAGGAAAAAGAAAAAAATAATGATAGAGTTGGAAGCAACGTAGCGTCAAAAGGAAAAGCTAAATCATTAAAAGAACAAATTAAAGAATTAACAGCTACAGATAATGCAGGACCAAATGGCAGTGCAAATGCACCACAACAAAATGGAGGAATGCATGCAGGAAACTCTAAAGGTGGAAGAGGTACATATGGAGCTGATATTAATGCAAAAACAGAACAAAATAATAATGGCGGAAGTGGAATGGTAGCAGGAAGCAGTGTTGAAAGACTAGTTAAAAATATTAAAAATGCTTCAAAAGGATCTTCAAGTAAAAAGTCAACAACAATAACACCAAAAGCACTAGCTTTTGCAAAAACACTTGAAGAATTTGAAGAACTAAATAAAGAATCAGTAAAAATAACAGGAGAAGAACTTTATGATATAGATGAAGTACTAAGAAGATTAGCTGATTTATAAAAAAAATAATCTGGCAAATAAATCACCAACGAATATGTACAAGAATTAAAGGGTATGCTAAAATAAAAGCGAGGTGAAGAAAATGCCAGATTTTGTTATAAAACAACAGAAAAAGAAAGATTATGAACAATTTACTTGTAGAATAGAAGCAGATTTGCTAGAAAAAGTTAAAAGAACTGTACTAGACTACAATCTAACATCCGTAAACGAATTCATTAATGAGTGCATTAAGTATTCATTAAAGAATATGGTAATAATTGAAGAAGATGAAGACGAAGAAAAAAGTGAAAAGTAAAACTTTTCACTTTTTTCAGACTGTTGACAAAGTATCTAAAAATATTTTGTTTAACAGTCTTTTTCT
>USQZ01000074.1 GCA_900556975.1 uncultured Clostridium sp.
TTCTTCTATATGAATTCTTAAGATTCTTATAGTCTTCTTTTCTCCGTTTTCATCTGCTATATCTACATGTCCATTTTGACATAATGGCATGTCATATTGTGATATCTGATATGCTTTTGGTAAATCAGGATAAAAATAATTTTTTCTATCATTTTTACTATTTTTTGATATAGTACAATTTGTTGCAAGACCTGCTTTTACGGCATATTCTACTACTTTTTCATTTAACACTGGTAATGTTCCTGGCATTGCCATACATATTGGGCAGCAGTGTGTATTTGGCTCTCCACCAAATTCTGTAGGACATGAACAAAATATTTTTGTTTTTGTTGATAGTTCACAGTGTACTTCTAGTCCTATTACTACCTCGTAATCTTCTAGTGACATCTTCATTTCCTCCTTTATTTTATAGATTAGCGATCTTTATTTTTTAAATTCTGGCTTATATTTTTCTCTAAATTTAACTTCTTGTTCTAATGTATATGCTGCTCTGAATATTGTTTCTTCATCGAAATGTTTTCCAATAAGTTGAACTCCTATTGGCATTCCTTCTTTATCTAAAGAAACTGGTAAGCTCATTCCTGGTAATCCAGCAATATTAACTGGTACAGTGCATATATCTGCTAAATACATTTCAAGTGGATTATTAGATTTTTCACCTATTCCAAATGCTACTGTTGGTGATGTCGGTGTTAAAATTAAATCATATTTTTCGAACAATTTTTGATATTCATTTCTTATTACAGTTCTAACTTTTTGAGCTTTTTTATAATACGCATCATAGTATCCTGATGATAATACGTATGTTCCTAATATAATTCTTCTTTTTACTTCCGGTCCGAATCCTTCTGTTCTTGAGTTTATATATATTTCTCTTAAATTATCGAATTTTTCTGATCTATATCCATATCTAATTCCATCGAATCTACCTAAGTTTGAACTTGCTTCTGCGCAGGCAATAATGTAGTAAACTGCTAATGCTTCTTTTCCGATATCTAGGCTACATTCTTCAACTGTTGCACCTAATTCTTCGTATTTTTTAGCTGTTTCTAATATAGCTTGTTTTACTTCTTCATTAATTCCTTCTCCTATGAATTCTTTTGGTAATCCTATCTTTAATCCTTTAACATCTTTTACTAAGCTCTTTGTATAATCTTTTTTCTCTATATCTACTGATGTTGTATCTTTTTCATCATGACCTGCTATTATATTTAATAACATTGCACTATCTTCAACGTCTTTTGTTATTGGTCCTATTTGGTCTAGTGATGATGCAAATGCAACTAATCCATATCTTGAAACTAAACCATATGTTGGTTTTAGTCCTACAACACCGCAAAGTGAAGATGGCTGACGAATTGATCCACCAGTGTCACTTCCAAGCGCCCATGGTACTAAGTTTGCTGCAACTGCTGCTGCACTTCCTCCTGAAGATCCTCCTGGTACTTTGCTTAAATTCCATGGATTGTGTGTTGGATGGAAGTATGAATACTCTGTTGAACCTCCCATTGCAAATTCGTCCATATTTAATTTTCCTAAAGAAATCATATCTTCTTCTTTTAATTTTTCTATAACTGTTGCATCATATGGTGATACAAAATTTTCTAGCATTTTTGAGCTACATGTTGTTTTTTCACCTTTTGTGCACATATTGTCTTTTATTCCTATTGGAATTCCTGCAAACTTTGGAATCTTTTCTCCTGCTTCTCTTTTTTCATCTATTTCTTCAGCTTCTTCTAAAGTTTTCTCTCCTGCTTTTGTAACAAAAGCTTGTACATCATTTTCTTTTTCATCTATTCTCTTTAAATAACTCTCAACTATTTCTTGAGAAGTAATCTCTTTTTTCTCTAATTTTTCTAGTAACTCATGTACTGTAAGTTCATAGATTTCCATTTCTGCTTTCTCCTTTCGCTTAAGTTTTTAATTTATTACCTTTGGTATTCTGAACATTCCCTCATCTTGACTTGGGGCATTTGATAATAATTCATCTTTATTACTTTCTTGTTTTATCTCATCTTTTCTGAATACATTATAGTTTTCATTAATACCTATTGTCTCTCCGATATCATCTGTGTTTACATGGTTTATAGTATCTGCAAAATCTAATATTTCTTGTAGATTTTTCTTATAGTTTTCTAGTTCATTATCAGCTAATTTTAAACGAGCTAATTTTGCTATGTGTAGAACATCTTTATCTTCTATTTGCATGTATCCCATCTCCTTTCAAATATTCCTTATTATATAACTATATCCGCAAAAAATCAATACGAATGCATTAAGGGACGAACTTTTTTTGGAAAAAAGTTCGTCCCTTTTGTTTTATTTTAATCTTCTTTATCAAAAATACTATGTTTTCCGTCTGATAGCATTTTAATTTGATTTGTTTTCATTAATTTATTTCTTAGAAGTTTGAATGGTTCTATAATTATATATTTTGCTTTTTCTGTAAATTGTTTTATTCTATTTTTTATGCTTCTTTCTTCTTTTATTCTCTCTTCTTCTTCTGTTTCATATTGCTCAATAAGTTCTTCAATTTTAGGAAAATCTAATTTATACTTTTGGTATTTCATTTCTTCAATATCATCTTGCCCGTTGACTCTTAATACTTTTAATGTTTCTTTCTTCAAGAGTATTATATATTCTGATACATCGTATATTCTTGTTTCTATATCTTCTATATTTAAAATTTTCCTTGTTTTAGCTACATTAGGTATTTTCTTAATTCTATAATTTAGATTTTCAGATTTGACTAAGCTTTCTTTTTTCTCATCATAGTCATATCCATCTTTAAAATTAATTCTATCTATTGCAAAGAAATCGTTATCATAAAATAGAATGCTAACTGTTTTATCTTCATCTTTTATAAAATATGCTTTTACTTTTTCAAGTTCGAAATTGTCTAATGTTTTTTTGAATTCAAATATCGTTTTGCTATTAATTTTTTCTAATTCATTTTTTACGTTTATTTTCGTTTCTGTTTTAACAATTTCTTTTTCAATATTTTTCTCTTCAATTATCTCATTATTTTTTAACTCTTCCACTTTTTTACCCCTTTGTGTTTAAAGTGAAATCATTATAGTTTTCAATTTAATATAAGTCAATTACAAAAGATTTTCATTTTAGTAACATTCTACCGTATTTTACATTTTGTCAATAATTTCTTGTATTTTCTTCTTGTCAAATATGTATTTTTTATTGCAAAAATGGCATACTGTTTCTAGGTTTTCTTCGTGTTCAATTAAGTCTTGTAATTCAGCTTTCCCTAAGGAAATTAGTCCTTTTTCGAACTTTTCAAAACTACAATTACACTCATATGCAAGTGAACTGTTTTCTTCTATTTCTTTTATCTTAGAATCCCCTGTTATTATTGTTGCAATTTCCTCTAATTTCTTGTTTTCTGATAAAATTTTGCTTATTGAAGGTACTTTTTGTATGTTTTCTTCTAGTTTTGTTACAATTTCGTCTGTAACGTCTGGCATTAAAGAGATTAGGTATCCTCCAGCCTTCTCAACTCCGTCTTTATTAACCAAAACTCCTAAAGAAATTGCTGATTTTTTCTGTTCAGACTCTACAAAATATCTTGCAAAATCTTCTGCAATTTCTCCACTTGTTAATGGTACGATTCCTATATATGGTTCTTTTAATCCTATATCTTTTATTATATTTAAGTACCCTGCTTTTCCAACTGCACCACCTACATCTATTTTTCCTTTATCATTTAATGGTAGTTCTACATGAGGATTTTGTATATATGCTCTTACTTTGGGTGTTTTATCTGTTACTGCTATCATTGTACCAATGGGTCCATCACCTTTGATTTGGGCACTTATACTGTCATCGGCATTTTTTAAATCTACTCCCATTAATGTAACTGCTGTTAATAGTCTACCTAATGCTGCTGTTGTTGTTGGAGTTAAATCATGTATTTCTCTTGCTTTTTCAACTATTTGAGTAGTTTCTGCTACTGTGATTGCAACTTTACCATCATATGCTAAGAATTTTTTAATTTTATCTCTACTTTCCATATTATATAATCCCTCTTTCTTATTGCTTTCCGAGTTTTTATTATACCTTTTTTTCTTGCTTTTATCAATGTTTTTCGCATAAAAATAACCTACCAGCTTTTGCTAGTAGGTTGTTTATTGTTATTTTATTTCATAAGATTCTATTTGACCCTTATCATTGATTTTGAAGTTTACTTCTTTTTTGATATCAGGTCCTTCTGATGATGCAGTTACATTTGCTTTATAACCATCAGTTGTTTTTTCTATAGAGTTTACTTCATATTTTATGCCTGTTTCACCTATGTTATCGTAACACAAATAACCATTTTCATTGCTGTAAATATCGCCCCATTGTTTTTCATAACATTCTTCTGTCATATATTCAAGCATTTTGTTTTTGAATTCCTTATATTTTATTGTAGTTTTGTTGAATCCGCTTTTTTGTGCCGGTTGTTCTTGTTCGCTTTCAGATTCATCTTTATAGAATCCTAAAGTTTCTAAATTCATTCCTGGACCATTTGATTTTGCTGATTCTAGATCTAAACAAGCTTGTATTGCTTTTTTTATTTCAGTATTTGATAATGTTTGATTTTTATCTTTGTTGCTTGTTGTGTTTTCTGAATCTCTTGAACCTATAGTGTCTGATATTGTATTCATTTTTTCTTGCAAATCAGTTACTGTTTCATTCAAAGTATTTACTGTCGCTTGTAATTCCGTTGATTTCTCTGTTTCCTTTGTTTTTTCATTGTAAAATTTGTATGTAAAAAATCCCATAACTGCTATTATAATTAATGCAAGTACTAAAAGAACTATCAATACTCCATTATTCTTTTTCGTGTTTTTTTCTTCCACTTTTTTCACCACACTTTCTTTTATAAAATAATTCATAAAAATTTTATCATTTATCATTTTTTAATGCAAGTTTGGAATACTAGTTATTACTTCTTTTCGATTACTTCATAAAATAAAAAATACACCCAAAACATTAGAGTTTCTCTAACATTTGGGGTGTATAAATTTTTATTTATTATTCTTCATCATCATTTTCTTGTTGGTTAGCTATTTCATCGATTGCATCTGCTTTGTCTAAATCAACTGGCTCTGGTTCTTCTTTTTTAATAAAGTCTGTATTAATTTTTAAGTTTTTGTATTTCTTTAAACCAGTTCCTGCTGGGATTAATTTACCGATGATAACATTTTCTTTTAATCCTAACAATTCATCTGTCTTACCTTTGATTGCTGCTTCTGTTAATACTTTAGTTGTCTCTTGGAATGATGCAGCTGATAAGAAACTATCTGTAGCAAGAGATGCTTTTGTGATTCCAAGTAATACTCTTCTTCCTTTTGCTGGTTTCTTTCCTTCTGCTATAGCTTTTTCGTTTGCTTCTTCGAATTCATACATATCCATTAATGAAGCTGTAAATAATCCTGTTTCTCCAGCATCTTCAACTCTTACTTTATTAAGCATTTGTTTTGTTATAACTTCGATGTGTTTATCGTTGATATCAACACCTTGGTTTCTATAAACTTTTTGAACTT
>USQZ01000075.1 GCA_900556975.1 uncultured Clostridium sp.
TAGACCATTATGTGTTTTTGGATATATTTCTTTTAATAATAATGATAAGTTTTCAATTGCTTGTGTTGTTATATTTTGATAATAAGCTTGTTGTACAGTTACTTCATTTGTTTCATACATCCTTTTTAATACTGCAGAAATTGAAATTGAAGTTTTAACTGGATCTTCAAAAACAAATGGGTTCATTCCAATTGAATCTGGATTATCTGGATCAACTAAGTTATATTTCATACCATAATTTTTTAGTACTTTTTCAATATGCGAAATTGATTCGTAATCAGGAGCAATATAAGTTAATCCTAAGTTTTTATATATATTTTTCTTTCCTGAATTACCATATATTAATTTCTTTAAATATGTATTAAATATTTTTTCTTTCCCTGGTTTTATATCTAACATATCAAGTGAGAAGTTTGCGTTTAAATATTCGTTTGAAAATGGTTCTCTAATAGAAGCGATTCCTGTTTTTAATGCTGTAAATCCTAATTCTTTTGAAGCTTCTTTTAAGAAGAATTTCTTTTCAATATCACGAGCAATCATTGGTTCGAATGCCATTGTTGTTTTTCCTGATCCAGATACACCAACGATAAGTGTTGATTCAAATCTTCTTAATTCAGGAATTTTTATAACTTGACCAGTTTCACCGTTTCTACAAATAAACATTTCACATGTATATGGTCCAACTTTGTCAGATTCAGGTGATAATGAAATTCCGTTGTAATCAGCAACTGAATCTCTGATATCTTTTGTATCTGCCCAACCAGTATACATCTTTTTAAACATAGGAATTATAGTTACTATTGGCAAATACCAAGCTAATGCTGTGAATGCTGGTTTTATTACATCCATAAATCCACCAACTATTCCAGTGTAGTTTGGCAAAGAGAATAGGAATATCCATAAAAATTGATTTGCCCATTGCATAAACATTGATAATGCTATGATATACAAAGCTATGTAATATAGCACAAACAATGAAAATTTTCTTGCATCATCTGTTGCAAATTTAGAACCTGCTCCAAATAGAAATGCAAAGATAGGACAAAGTAGAGCAAATGTATATGCAAATGGTCCCCAGTATGAAACTGAAATTCCTGAGAAACATAAGAATAACATTTCTACAATTCTATCAACACATATGTAAACACTGATTAATGTTAATACATATGTAAAAAAAGTATTTCTATCGGTTTTTAATTTCTTTAAAAATGCATCGATATATTTCCATATAAAATTATTAATTGATTTAAACAAAACTTTTCACCACTTTCACAAAAATTTCCTCTTATATTATCCTATAAAAACGCCAAAAATTCAAGACTTTTTACTAAATTTGTAGTAAAAATGTATAAAATAAATCATACTGAAAATTTACATAATATTGAAAGAATAATGAAAATACTGTATAATAAATTAAGGTGGTTAATTTTAACTGCTATTATAATAAGAAAAGGGAAGAAAAGTTATGGATGAAAAAATGAAGAAAGGTACAGAAGAATTAAATGATTTAATTAGTAATGCTATGGAAATGGCTGATGTTATTACATTGCAGAAAATATTAGATCAGAAGAATATTAAATATGATAAAGATATTACTAAATTAGATGATTTAAAATCTGATGTACATAAAAATTGTTCTGATGAGAAAATGAATGACATATTAAAAGAATTTAATTCTTACAAAGCACAATCATTAGATGTTGTTAAAAATTTAGACGTTAATAATTTGAATAAGTTTAAGGCTGAACAAACAATTAAAGCAATAGGCAGAACAGCTAGTCCAATTGCTCAAACTTTAACGAAATCGGCTCTTACGATTGCGATGTATCAAGGATTATATTTGATGCCGTTTCCTGTTAAGCTTGGAGTTGCTGGTGGCGTATTTCTTACAAAGAGAGTTCCTAGAATGTATAGAGGAGCTAAAAGTGGATTAGAGAGTTTACGAAATGGTGGACTTAAAAAAGTTCCTAAGAAAGTTCTAGCCACTGTTATTGCTGGTGGAATTGGTGCAGAAGCTATTGTTTTATTGAATTATTTAGCTAAGGGCAGTATTCCGGGAAAAATTTTAGATGCATTGCCAGGAATTAAAGCTTGTTTAAATATGGTTCCTACTCTAAATGCTAGAAAGGCTGTGCTTTTAACTACTGGTGTTGTTAAAGGTGTAGATGCACATAGGTTGAAAAAAGAAGAGAATAAGATGTTTGAACCTATTATTAAAGGATTTTTCTTAGCTAAAGGAATGGAAGTCGAAGGAGAAATAAAGGATTTCAGCGATGTAAAAAAATATGTTGAAAAACTTGATGACATAGGAAAATATGAATTTGATCAATATCTGAAGAAATGTGTTTCAATGAAAAAGATGATTAATAATAAGGACAGTAAAGTAAAAAAAGTTGGAAAAGCCGTTTTGAAATTAGTTAGTGATGCTTTTGAAACAGCATCATACTTAGCTCTTATAACACCACCGGTTGTTGGAGCAGGAAAGAATCCAGAACGTGATGATAGCAATGATATGCAACCAGAACCTGAACCAGTTAGAGCTACTGCAGGCGAGCAGGTTGTGTCAGAAGTTGGTCAAAGACAAACAGAGACTGCTGGTGATATGGTTATGGCGGATGCTAAACAAGTTCAACCTGGTGTTGCAAAAAATCATGTAAGTGATGTAGCTCGTCGTGTTCAAGCAAATGCAGCTACTCAAACACAAGATTCGATATCTTATAATGATATTAGGCCAGAGGCTATAGGAAAAAATGGCTCATTTAGATTATATGATTATGATAATGATGGTAGTATTGTTCCTGGAAATGCTTTTGAGATAACTCCTGAAAATACTACAGAAGAAGCTTTAGAAAAATTAAATAAAGCTGTTGAGAGTATTACTCAATCACATGGCGTTTCAAAAGGAACTGATATAGTAAATGCTGTGCCAGAAACAGAAATTCAACCTTCTAAAGATTTTGCAATTCCTAAAGAACTTGCAAATCTTCCTAAGGCAGAGCCTACACCTGAGGAATTGGCGAAAATTTCAAAAGACTTTACAAATGTTTCACCAAGTGTATGGGATAGTTTCTTAAATTTCTGTGCTGAGCATAAGGATGAAATTACTGCTGGTACAATTATAGGTGGAATTGGATCTGCATTCATGTATTTTATAGAAAGCGGTGGTTGGGCATTAGCTTTATAGAATAGAAAAAATATAAAAAAATATTGAATAAATTTAAAGGTTCTTACTAAATTGCTGGTAAGAACCTTTTTATAGGATAGAAAATTTTATTATTAAAAAGTACAAAAATTTACTTTGTAAATTTTATACATAAATAAAGGTGCGGACTTAAAAGTTTTTAGTAACATTTTTACTTAATAAAATACTTGAAATTGAATACTAATATAAATATAATATGAGTATTAAATGAGAAAGGAAAAACTTATGCTTGAAAAAAAATCAAAAACAAAGAGTGAAACTTTTTTACAGGGAATATTGGTTTTAATATTTTCTCAAGTTTTAATAAAAGTGCTGGGATTGGTACAGACTTTATATTTGACTAATAGAAAAGGATTCGGAGATGCTGGAAATGCTATATATATGGGTAGTTACCAGATATATGCGTTGCTTCTTTCAATTTCTTCAATTGGAATACCTAATGCAATTTCAAAATTAGTTTCTGAAAGAATTGCAATTGGAGATAATGAGGGCGCCCATAAGGTATTTAAAGTTGCTTTGTTGACATTCGGAGTAATTGGAATGATTGGAACATTATTGCTATTTTTTGGTGCTGGACCTATTTCTGATATATGGCTTGAAATTCCAGAGTCAAAAATAACATTAATGATTTTGGCACCAGCTGTATTTTTTGTTGCGATTTCATCAGTATTTAGAGGTTACTTTAGTGGTAGACAACAAATGAAGGCAACAGCAAATGCACAATCCTTTGAACAATTTTGGAAAACTTTATTTACAATTATTTTTGTTGAGATAGCTGTTATTTTAACAAGCACTAATACTACATATATGGCAGCGGCTGCAACAGCTGCAACTAGTACTGCAATTTTATTTAGCTTTATTTATCTTTATAGATATTATACAAGGGAAAGAAAGTTTATTTCTATAAAAAATGATGTTGGGGTAAAAACTGAAAATAAAACGGTAAAGGCTATTGTAAAAACGATTTTGTGGATTTCTATTCCGATATCTTTAACTGCAATTTTATCTTCTTTAAATAAATTAGTTGATTCTATGACTGTGGTTAAAATGTTGAAACCTATTTTAGGAGAAGAGGTTGCTAAAGCTAAGTATGGTATATTAAGTGCTAAAGTGGATATACTTACATCATTACCACTTGCATTTAATGTTGCATTTGCGACAGCTCTTGTCCCAGCAATTTCAGCAGCAAATGCAAAAAAAGATGTTGATACAATAAATAAAAGAATATCATTTTCGCTTTTACTTGGTTTATTAATAGGACTACCATGTACAGCAGGAATGTTTTTATATGCAAATGAAATTTTATTATTATTATTTCCATTACAAAGTGACGGAGGAGTGTTACTTGCTATTTCGTCGTTTACGATAGTGTTTACGATTTTAGCTCAGACTATAAATGGAATCTTACAGGGATTTGGAAAAGTTAAAACTCCAGTTATAGCATTGGGAATAGGTGTTATTGCTAAAACTATTGCTAATCTTGTTTTAATGCCAATAGAAGGAATTTATGAAAATGGTGCTGCAATTGGATCTGTGTTATGCCATTTAATTTCATTTATAATTGTATATGCAGTTTTATTAAGAACAGTAAGATTGAACTTTTCATTGTTTAAGCTTTCAATAAAACCAATGATTGCTACAATATTAATGTCTGTGATTTCATATGGAGTATATTTTGCAATAAAAGGATTCTTACCAATAAGAATTGCAACAATAATTGCTATAATTGTTGCGGTTGTAGTTTTTGTACTAAGTGTTCTATTATTAAAGATATTTTCTAAAGAAGAAATCGAGATGTTGCCTAGAGGTGAGAGGGTTTACAAGGTTTTAAAAAAATTGCATTTTTGCAACTAAAATTTGATAAAATTTTCTAAAAACTGGTGTAAATACTGAAAAATTAACAAAAAAATAAAAAAAGTAGAAGGATTTTAGTGGACTTTGGCGAATAATCATATTGTAGATTTCGGATCTACATAATAATACTAAAATCTATTAGGAGGTAAAAAAATGAACAAAGCTGAATTAATCGCAGCAGTAGCTGCACAAACAGGAGACACAAAAAAAGGTGCTGAAACAACAATCAATGCATTCGTTAACACAGTTATGGAAGCATTAGCAAAAGGAGACAAAGTTCAATTAGTTGGATTCGGTTCTTTTGAAGTTAGAAAAAGAGCAGCTAGAAAAGGAAGAAACCCACAAACTAAAGAAGAAATTAAAATACCTGCATCAAAAGCTCCAGTATT
>USQZ01000076.1 GCA_900556975.1 uncultured Clostridium sp.
CTTTTGAATCAAATTTACCTAATTTAGATTGTAGTGATGATAAAATTGATCCATATGTTTTATCTGATGATACTTCAATTGATCTATAATTTGTTCTTGCTGGATGTTGATGTGGTAACTGATTAATCAAATTTGAAAGTAAGTTATCTCCACCATTATTGTTTGCTGCTCTTACAAGCTCTGCACAGCTGGCTAAATTTTGTTCTTCTGGTGGTCTGACTTCTCTTAAATAATATATTAAAGATTTTAATAACATTTCAGCCATATCATCCCAGAATGGATCTGATGAGCTAGCTGCATCTTTTTGTCCTTTAACAATTGTGTTTGCAATTATATCAACATCTATCTGATTTCTAATGTGATGTAATGGATTGTATCCATCACTTTTTTCAGGTCTTACTAAGTTTAAAACTTTAATTTTATATCCTTTTTCTCTTAAGAAACCTGCTGTTTGGTCGTATAATTCTCCTTTAGGATCTGTAAATACGTATGATCCTAATTGTTGACATGCGTTTGGAATAACGTATGATGCAGATTTACCAGCACCAGAACCGTCCAACTACCAATACGTTTACGTTTCCTCTTTTATCAACTGGTAGGAATTCTTTTTCGGCTAGTATTATACCTTGTTTATTATTTAAAATTGAATATTCTTCACCGTTTGAGCACCAATCACTTGATCCATTTTCTATTCCATCATATTCATGTTTTGGTGTAGCTTTTATAATTCCAATTATTACTGCCACTGCATAAACAAAAGTAAATCTCCATATTGTTGCCCAGAACATTCCATGTGATTCTCCTGCAATACATAGTCCAATTGCTTCCCATGGTTTTACAATATATGTTCCTAATGATTCAAATAGGTTTGCCCATCTTTGTCCACTGTCTGATACTGAAAATGCATCTCTAACAGCTAAGCTCATAGGCGCAACAAATACTATGATTAAAATTAACCATAGTATGAAGCTTACTATTAACTTTGTTTTTATTTTTTTGATGGCTCTTGAAATTTTTTCTTGAAATTTCATATTATCTCATCCTTTTCTTTGGTTATTATTGCCTATCTTTCTGTTGGATTATTTTGTTCGTATTTTTCTTGAGCGCTTTTTTCAAGTTCTGCTCTTTCTCTTGCAGCTTTTTGTGTTTCATTTTCAGGAACTTGTTTTACTTGTTCTGCTCTTCCAATACGTCTGTCTACTACGATTTTCACACCGTTTTTGTGCATTTCGGCAGCAGTTACTGGAACAAGTGAATCTCCTTGCTCTGCTGGTTTAATTCCTTCTTTTATTTTTGCTGCAGGTTGAACTGTTGCACTTGTTACATCTTTATAACTTGTTTCAAATCCTGCTGGTGCAACTTCTCTTTGATTTGTGGCTATTACTATACATTCATCTGTTGCTGCCATTAATTTTTGTGCTTCTTCTGGATTTACATAATATTTTTTACTATTCTCAGTTTGAGCATTAGTATTTTGCATTTCCATAACTTTCCCCTTTCGCTAGTTTCTATCTTTCTTATCTGTAATTTCAAACATTACGTACGTTTTATTTGCTTGTAATGTACATTTTCCTTTTACTTCATTTGTTTTCTCGTCAAAATATAATTTTGGCTTTACTTCATCTGTAGTATCTGGGTCTATTATTGTTATTGGTCTTTTTAAATTTGGTGTATATTCAAAATCTCTGAACTCTGTTTCTTGTTCGTTATATAATGTCTCGAATCTCATTGGAACAGGAGTGTTTGAAACTCTGACTATATTTGTTTTTGTTTCTAAAAAACCATTATTTACAACTACTCTATCTTTTCCAAAAGAGAATATTACTAATTCATTTCCTTCTGGTGCTGGGTCCATTAAAAAGAATGTTTTCTTTTTGTTGTTTCCAACAAATTCTTCCGAATATCTTAGTCTTTCAATTGTAAATTTTGGTGATTTGTCTAAAAATTCTTTTTCTGTTTTGTTTACTTTATATATTACTGTGTTTATAGATTGTGGTTCAGTAATACTAAAGTGCTTTCCAAAAATTTCTTCCATTTTACACCCCTTCTATACAAAATAATTTGTATTTTATCTTTCGTATAATCAAACATAGTTTAATTATACAACCTTTTATCTTTTATGTCAACAATCATAAGGCTTTTGCTTTTCTTGGATTAAAATTACTTATATCTTTTAATTTTTTTAGTAATTTCATTTCTTCTTCATTAATTGTAGTTGGCATCATAATTTTCACAACAACAACTAATTTTCCTCTTCCGCCTTTTCCATCTTTGTATCCTTTGTCATCTATTATTATTTTCTCACCACTTTGTATTCCTTTTGGAACATCAACCATCACTTCTTCATCTATTCCAGTTATTGCAACTTTTGTGCTAAGTGCTGATTCCCATGGTGTTATAGGCAATTCTGTATAAAGATCTATTCCATTTAATTTCAAATTTTGGCTGTCTTTTATTTTAATTCTTATGAATAAATCTCCGTTTTTTCCTCCATTTTTTCCAGCTTTTCCTTGGCCTAGGACTCTAATCTTTTCATTGTTTCTAATCCCTGCTGGAATTTTAACATCTATTTTTTTGTTTCCACCATCTACTGTTTTAAAGTTTAAAACTTTTGTAACTCCAAAGTATGCTTCTGTTATTGTTGATGTTACTTCTGTGTATATATCTTCTCCTTTTTCTGGCTCTCCTCTAAATTTTACGTTTTGAGTTTCATCAGATTTCTTTTCGCCAAAAAATAAATTCATAAAGTCTTTTACTTTTGCATCTCTGTATTTTTCATTTTGTTTATTTTTTCTTCCTATGTAATAATACCATAGTCTGTCGTATTTTCTTCTTTTCTTTCCATCTGATAGTGTATTATATGCTTCGCTTATGTCTTTAAATCTTTCTTCTGCTTTTTTATTATTTCTATTTACATCTGGATGATACTTTTTTGCTTGTTCTCTATATGCATTTTTTACTTCATCCAAGCTAACTCTACTATTCTCAAACCCCAATATTTTATAATAATCTTTTATTACCATTTAACATCCCCCAAACATTGGATAATTTCGTGGTTATTATATCATAGTATTATGTGAAAAGAAACTACTTTTTTAATTAAAATGGTAAAAAATAATACTGCTTTTGACGCAAAATAAAGATAGCACAATAATGGTCTTTTATTCCCACTATCTTGCTATCTTTATTTTTTATTGTATATTTAAATCTATGCCTTCTCCAACTAATTGAGGATTAGTTCCTTCTAAAATAATATATTTATCATATTCGTTATCTAAAGTAAATTCTGCCTTATACTGGTTTCCTTCTATTCTTTCAATTTTATCTGGTCTTTTATAACTACTATCATTTTTTAGTATTATAATTGATTGATTATCTATAAATCCTGTTTCAGTAAAGTATACTGTTAATATATCGTTTTCTTTTTGTATTTTAGTTACTTCTACTTTCCCTCCATTATCATTTTCTTCAATATTTTCTTGTTCATCTATTGAGTATGTTTTTTTATTATCTATGTATTGATAGAAGTTAACTGGCATTGAAAAATATGGTTGTACTTTTACTTGCTCGTTTTCTAACTCGTCTCCGAATAATCCTAATAAAAATTCTATTTCAAATCTATATGTTTCTACTTTATCAATCGAAAAATCACTGTTCTCTACTTCGTAGTAGTCTTCATCCAATATTGTAAGTTTTCCACTTTTTTTCGCATCTAGTATTGTGTCTCCATTTTGATCTAAGACGTTTACATCTAAAAATGATGGAGGCATTGCAGTTACATATTCTTTTTCAGTTAGATTTGTTAATGCAATTGTTCCTTTTATAAATATTCCATTTTCTGTTTCAATTGCTTCATATATTATTGGTGTAATTTTATCTAAATCTTCTGTTTCATATGTTGCTATTGTAGTTGCATTTTCATCAGTTTCTGATTTTTTTAGTTGCTTTCTTATTCTTTGAGATAACAAACTAGTTTCGTCCCCATAGTTATCACTATTGTCAACGTATGGATCTTTTACTTGTATATCTAGTCCATAGCTATCATTGATTACTTCATTATATATATCTATAACATCATATACTTTCAATTTTCCTTCATCAGTTTTATATGCTATTTGAGTTGATTCTACGACATCATCTATAGTTGTTAATGTTTTTTCGTCAATTATTATTCTTCTTGGTAATGTAAATGATACTTGATCACCAAGTTTAGTTTCTAAATTTTCATCTTCTACTTTTATTTCAACATCATACTCTATTACTATGTGCTCGTTTGCTGTAGCTACTTTTCCTAAGGTTACTTTAATGTTTTCATCTTCTACAGTTTCTTCGTCTTCTACTTTTATCATTCTTACTGTACTATTTGAATTGTCTGATGTTTCTGTTTTTTCTTTTTTGCTACTTTTTTCTTTGTTCTCATTACTATTTTTCGTCACATTGTATATTACCACCGAGGTTATTGCTATTGCTATGATTATTATAACAATCGAACAAGCAATTATAATTTTTTTGTTTTTCTTCATTTTTTTCCTCCTTTGTATTTTCGCACAATTTTGCTTATATTTGCATAATACTAAATAATAATATTTTTTGCAATGTTTATTTTTTTGCCTATATGGATTACTAAATCTTGATGTACTCATTGTAAATGAATTATTGCCTGTATCATTTTTAAACTCGCGAGATTCCGCTAGTTTAAATCTTCATTAGCTTATTCCATTGAATTAGATGGAATATTATCAGTAACTTGATTAAATAATAAAAAAGAAAAACACATATAAAGATTTTATATGTATTTTTCTTTTTCTATTGACGTTTTTCTTAATTTTCGTCTGTCTTTGAATTATTATAGATTACGAATTTTCGTTGTACTACAATTAAAAGAACATTATATTTATAGTTTTTCTATTTCTTCCTTAGTTAATTCTGTAATTTGCATAATTTCTTCAATTGGATACTTCTTTTCTTTCATAATCTTTGCTGTCTTTTTTACTCCTTCTTCATATCCCATTTGCTTTACAGAAGCTGTTTCCTCTACGTATTTTTCTCTTAGCTCTGCTATGTATCTTGCATGTTCATCTTGACATAGTTCTTCGTACTTCTTTTTTGCTTCTTGTATTGCTTTTATTGTCTCTTCTAATTTCTCATCTTTTTCTTCATTATCAGCCATATGCTTCACCTCTAAATCTTTTATAAATTTAATCCAAAGGTTTAAGTTTTTGTCTTCA
>USQZ01000077.1 GCA_900556975.1 uncultured Clostridium sp.
TTATTATTTCACTAAACATTGTAGCATTTACTACTGTATTACCTTGTTCTTTAACGTCACATTCTATAATGTATTCTATTCCTATTTCTAAATCATAAGTAGTTAATTTTACTTCTTTATCATTTGTTTGAATAAGTATTCCTTCTAATACAGGCATTGTTGTTTTAGATGCAACTCCATTTATTACGGAATTAATACCTTTTAGAAGTTTTTCTTTTTCACATACGATTTTCATTTTTTTCAAAACTCCTTTTTTTATAATATAATATAAATATATATAGTAGTATTAGTATTAGGGGCTGTGGATAATGTGGAAAACTATGTGTATTGTTTACGTCCCTAGAAAAATTGATGTGTATAAGTACGTGTATAAAAAAAATATTTATCCACATTATTCAATATTGATTGTTAATAAGTGACTTATTAACAGATTTTTAACATGTTTTTAACAGCCACCTGTTGATATCTAATCTCGCTCTTCCGTAAGAAGAACTTGATTTATTTTTACAAAACATTTTGTTTGGAAAACACATATTTTAAAAAATATTATTTTTAGTTTATATTTCAATTTATTTTTTGTTTGTGATGATTGTTTTCACACTTTCCACAATTAGTTTTGTATTTGTGTTTTCTTTTATTTCTTTTTCTATTTTTTTGTATGCATGCATAACTGTTGTATGATCTCTACCTCCAAAATCATTACCGATTCTAGGAAAAGACATTTGACCTACAGTTCTGCAAAGATACATTGCTATTTGTCTTGGATATGCAATATCATTTGATTTTTTGGATGATACCATATCACGTTTATCTATTTTAAAATAATTAGAAACAACATCTTGAATGTAATCTGCAGAAATTATATTTTCTTTTTGAAGTGTTACATCGTTAATTGCTTTTTCAACTACTTCAATTGTAATTGGACTATGAGTTAAAGATGTGTAGGCTAATATTTTATTAAGAACACCTTCTAATTCTCTTATGTTTGAATCTATACGTGTTGCTATTAAAGAAAGAATGTCATCATCTATTAGAATTCCTTCTAGTTGCGTTTTCTTTCTTAATATTGCAAGACGCATTTCATAGTCTGGCATTGAAATATCTGCAATAAGACCCCATTCAAATCTTGATTTTAAACGGTCTTCTAATAAGGCAATATCTCTAGGTGGTTTATCACTAGATAAAATAATTTGCTTTCCATTTTGATGTAGTGTGTTGAATGTGTGGAAAAATTCTTCTTGAGCAGTATTTTTTCCAGCAAAAAATTGAATATCATCTATTAATAAAATATCGATATTCCTATACTTGTTTCTGAATAATTCATTTTTATAGTTGGCATCTTTAATTGCATTTACTAATTCATTAGTAAATGCTTCTGATGTAACATATAATACCTTTTTTGAAGAATCTCTTTTTAGTATTTCATTTCCTATAGCTTGCATTAAGTGAGTTTTTCCTAATCCAACACCACCATAAATAAATAATGGATTATACATTGATGCAGGTGCTTCGGCAACAGCTAATGCTGCAGCATGTGCAAAGCGATTGTTATTTCCAACAACAAATGTATCAAATGTATATTTTGGATTTAGAGATGTTTTACTGTACTCTGGACTTGATGTTAAACTATCAAATGAATTATCTAAAGCTTCTTGAACATTAGATTGTGATGAGGCATCTGAGGAATCAATTATTTCTAATTGCCATGATTTGTTTGTTAAAAAATTGAATGTGTTAATTATTAAATCATAATATCTTGATTTAATTGCATCTGTTTGCATTGCGTTAGATGTTATTAACTCAATTTTGTTATCATAGATGTTGCCAATTTCTAATGTTTTTATCCATGTTGTGAACGAAATATTAGTCATTTCGTTTTTTAATAGTTCTTTTGCTTGATTTAAAAGTTCATTTTTATCTAACAAATTAAACAACCTCCTTATTAGAATAATATTACAAAAATTTTGATTATTTAAATGGCTCTAATTATTATTTGCGTAGTAATATATCATATTTGCAATATCGGACTTAATCATATCAATTTATTTTTCAATAGTCAATAATTTGTTGTGGATTTCTTGTGGAAAAATATAAATAATTAATGAAGTATTGACATTTTGAAGGATTTTGTTGTATAATTTTAATTACTTTTGAGAAATAAAAAAAATTATTATAGATATAGGAGGTGCAACAAGATGAAAAGAACATTACAACCTAAAAAAAGACAAAGACAAAAAGAACATGGTTTTATGAAAAGAATGAAAACTAGATCAGGAAGAAACATTTTAAAGGCAAGAAGAGCAAAAGGAAGAAAAGTTTTAAGTGCATAATGAAAAAGGGGGCGAAAACGCCCTTTTTTGTTAACTTAAAATTTTTTAATATGTATATTTTGATAAAAAGTATAATTTTTATTGAAATATCAACAAAAATTATTATTATTTAAAGAGTGATTAAAAAATGAAAAATACTAAAATAATTAAAAAAAATTATGAATTTAGGTATTTTTTTAAAAAAGGTAAATATTTTTCAGGAGAATTATTGGAGATATTTGTTTTTAAAAATAATGATTCTTCAAATAAATTAGGAATTATTGTTAGCAAAAAAGTTGGGGGAAGTGTTATTCGTAATAAAGTTAAAAGATTTATTAGGGAAGCATATAAGGAACTAGAAGATAAAATTGACACTAAAAATAATATTTTAATTATTTGGAAAAAAAGTGTTACTCATGAAAAAGCAAATTTTTTTGATACAAAAAAAGATTTAAAAAATTTATTTGAGAAAAGTGGGATTTTAGTAGAAGAATAATGAAAAAAATTTCAAGAATTATTTTTAAATTTTATAAAAAAAGAATTTCTCCTATTTTTAGTTTTATGGGGATTCATTGCAAATATTATCCTACATGTTCAGAATATATGATGCAAGCAATTGAAAAATATGGTTTTATAAAAGGCTTTTTTTTAGGAATATTTAGGTTTTTGAAATGTAATCCTTTTTCAAAAGGAGGATATGATCCTTTAAAATAAGGAGGTAATATGGGTACAGTAATAGCTTTTTTAGCTGGGATTTTTGGTTATTTGTTGAATCTTATCTATGGAGTTGTTAATAATTATGGTTTGGCTATTATTCTTTTTACAATAGCAGTTCAAATTATTTTATTACCATTTTCAATTAAACAACAAAAAACAATGATTAAAAATAATAAAATTCAAGCTAAAGTAAAAGAGTTACAAGAAAAATACAAGAATGATCAGGTAAGATTAGGTCAAGAGACTATGGATTTGTATAAAGCAGAGAAGATGAGTCCTTGTTCTGGATGCTTAGGTTCAATTCTTCAATTGATTTTATTTGTATCAATTTTTTATTTAGTAAGACAACCATTAACATATATGGAAAGATTAGATGCAGATAAAATAAATCAGTACGTTGAAAAATATCAAATAAGTCAGCAATCAAATTATAAAGAGATTGATATTATTAGAGAAGCAAAAAAAGCAGGTGATGATTCAATTTCTATAGATATGAATTTCTTAGGAATTGATTTAAGTAATGTTCCATCAAGAAATTGGGGAGATCCAACAGTTTATATAATTCCTGGTTTATATGTTATTTCTTCTATTATTTCAATGAGAATAACAATGAATGCTGGTAAGAAGAAACTTACTAAAGAAGAAAAAGAAGAAGAGGAAAGAAAGAAAAGAGAACAGAAAGCGCTTATTAAAGCAGATGACGATGATGATGATTTTGATACTGTTGAAGCAATGAATAAACAAATGATGTTTATGATGCCAATTATGGCTGTTTCAGTTGCTCTTGTTGCTCCATTAGGTTTGGCTTTATATTGGCTAATCAATAATATTTCTTCAACAATACAAAGAATGATTATAAATAGATTTGTAAAATCTAAAGAGGAGGAAAACAATGGCTAATATTTATGAAGGTAGAACAACAAATGAAGCGATAGAAAAAGGACTTAAAGATTTAAATGTATCAAAAAAGCAAGTTGATATAAAAATATTAGAAACTGATGAAAAAAGAAGCTTTTTTAGTATTCTTACACCAAGAGTTGTAAGAGTTGAGTTAACAGTTAAAGATGAGCAATCAAAAATTGTTAAGAAAGAAAGATCTGAAATATCTGCTGAAACAGAAAATAAAGCTGAAGAGAATATAAGAAAATTTTTAGATGAATTTATAACAAAATTACCTACAAAGGATTTAACTTATGAAATAAAATCTGATAAAAATGATTTGTTTATCAATATTGATGGACAAGATACAGGTTATTTAATTGGATATAGAGGAAATGTTTTAAATTCTTTGCAAAATGTTATAAATAATGTTGCTAATAATGGTACAGCAGAAAGAGTTAGAGTTTTGTTAAATATAGGTGGCTATAAAGAGAAGAGAGAAAAAGATTTACAAGATTTAGCTGAAAAGATAGCAGGAACTGTTGTTAGAAGAAAAAAATCAATTACTCTTGAGCCAATGACATCATATGAAAGAAAAATTATTCATTCAAAATTACAAGAAAATACAAAAGTTGAAACACATAGTATCGGTGAGGAGCCAAATAGAAAAGTGGTTATATCTCTAAAAAAGTAGATATTAAGTGATGGGTGTGCTAAAATGTAAGTACACCCTTTTTTCTTTATAAAAGATTAGATATTATGTATATCAAATTTTTATAAGGATTATAAAGAGAATAAAATAGAGGAGGAAATTAATAATGTCAACAATTGCTGCAATATCGACTGCACCTGGGATTGGCGGAATAGGTATAGTTAGAATGAGTGGTAAAGAATGTTTTGATATTCTTGATAAAATTTTCAAACCAATTTCTGATAAGCCTATAAAAGGGTATTCAATAAAGTATGGAAAAATATATGATAATGATGAAGTTGTAGATGAAGTTTTAGTTTCATATTTTATAGGACCTAAAAGTTATACAACAGAGAATATGTGCGAAATAAATTCTCATGGTGGAATGGTTG
>USQZ01000078.1 GCA_900556975.1 uncultured Clostridium sp.
TTTGAAAAAATAATTATAAATAAAGAAAATGCTAATATATTAAATATGAATTTTTCAATTAACATTCTTTTTTTCACCCCTATAAACAGCCTTTTATTGTTTTTAACAATAAATAATTTTGACATAAGTTAATTCTTGTCAATCTACGGTGTTTATTATAGCATATGCATTTTTCTAAAACAAGCTATATTTAAAATAAAACATTGACATTTTTAATTTAAATTACTATATTATTATTTATAGAAAGGAGTTACTTATGGCATTTGATGGAATCGTTGTAAAATCTGTTGTTTCCGACTTTCAGAATAAACTTATTGGAGCTCGTGTAAATAAAGTTTTACAACCTAGTAAATTTGAAATTATTTTAAACTTATATAATTCTACAAATTATATGTTAGATATTTGTATTCATCCTGTTTATTACAGAATGTGTCTTACTAAAATTTCTAAGCCTAATCCTACTAACGCACTGAATTTTTGTATGCTACTTAGAAAATATTTAACTAGTAGCAGAATAACAAATATTGAAAGTGTTGATTTAGATAGAATTATTTTTATTGATTTTGAAGGAAGCAATGAACTTAAAGATACTGTTAAATATAGATTAGTTATTGAACTTATGGGTAGACGTAGCAATGTTATTTTGCTTAATCATAAAGGGTTTATAATAGACTCTCTAAAGCATATTATTACTTCAGATAGAGAAATATTACCTGCAAGGCCATATATTGCACCTGCATCAAATAAAAATTCTTTTTTAAATATACATTCTTTTGATGAATTTTATACATTGATATCACAAGGTTCTTATGATTCTATATCTTCTTATTTATCAGAAATTTTTACTGGATTTACTCCTCTATTTATTTCAAATATTCTTGAAGATTTGGGAATCGAAGATTCTACAAAAGATGTTAATGAATTAGAGGAAATTTTTGATTATATAAAAAATACTATTGAAAATCTTGGAACGGAAAATATATCTCTTAAAAAGATTGGTAAAGATTATACTATTGAATTAGCAAATGACGATACGTCTTCTATAAACGATTTTTTAGATAATTTCTATCATGAAAAAGAAATTGAAGATAATTTTTTGAGTGCTAAGGCTGAACTTTCAAAGTCTATTCTTTCTGCTTTAAAAAAGGCTTCAAAAAAACTTGAGAATATCAATCAGAAATTAAAATCATGCAATGATATGGATAAATATAAGCTATATGGTGAGCTTTTAACTGCAAATCTTTATAGATATCATGAAAATTTTGCTCAATCTTCTATTAGGGTTGAAAACTACTACGATAACAATAATTTAATCGATATTCCTCTTAATACTTCTGTTTCTTATAGCAAAAATGCTGAAAGATTTTTCAAAAAATATAATAAATTAAAAAATACATTGGCCATTGTTACTGTTCAGAAAAAAGAAGCTGAGGTTGAGCTTGAATATATTGAAAGTATAATTTACTCGCTTTCTAGTGCAACTTGTATTGAAGATGTTGAAGAAATTCATAACGAATTTTCTGAAAATGTTTTAATGAAAAAATATAACTATAAATCTTTCCAAAAGGTTAGCAATGATAAAAATCTTACAAATAATCTTAATAAAATAGTTATTAATAAATATGATGTTTATATTGGAAAAAATAATAAGCAAAATGATTATTTGTCTCTTCACTTTGCTGATAAATCTGATTTATGGTTTCATGCTCAAGGTTTCCATGGAGCTCATGTTATTTTAAAAACAAATGGAAAAATTCCTGATGATGATACGATTTTCAAATGTGCTCAGCTTGCAAAACAAAACTCTAGAGCTGCTTTAGAGCGAAATGTTTCTGTTGATTATACTTACATTAAGTATGTAAAAAAACATCATACAGGAAAAACTGGTATGGTTAATTATACGAATTATAAAACTATTATAGTACCTTAATATTTTATACTTTTTTAAAAAGCAGGCGAGAGACATTTCCCCCACCTGCTTTTTTTGTTTTTTTAGCGATTTTACGCAAACATTTTTGCAAAAATTTTAAGTAAATTCATAATTGAAATTTGTCTGCGCTGCGTCGCTAACTCGGGATTCTTTTCTAACCATTTTTTAAAATTATCTCTCAAAGTTTTTCTAAGTTCTGTACTCATTTTTTCAGGATACATTTCTTTAAGCTGATTGATAATCTTCGCATAAGTTATTCTTTTTGTATTACAAGCAATAACAAATGATTGCATTATTATTTCATCTGTAGACATACCAATACTATCTAAGAAGTAGTCTATGTTCTCCTCAACCGTCATAGAATAATCTATTTTTTCTAAATCTTTTTTTAAGTATTTCCACAAAAGATTTTCGATTTTTCCTTTGCTATTTTCCAGTGACTCAATTTCCCTAATCTCTGGAATTGGTTGTTTAACTAAAAGTATACTTATCAATCTAATGAACTCAATTGCTACAGAAGTTTCAAAATTGAATTTTTCTTTTATTGTTGTTACAATTGTTGCTTTTATTCTCTCTTTGGATAAAATGTGCTTCTCTTTAGAAATTTCTTCACATAAATTTTCTAGATCAGAATAGTCTGCTTTGGTAGCTAAGCAAATTGCTTTAACCAAATATTGCGCCCCCTCTGATTCTAACTCAAAGCCAAATAATTCAATTATCCGCTTTATTTTAATCCCGTCTGGCTCTATAGTCCGAGAAATTTCTAAAAGTTTTTCTATATTAGCTTTTGCAAGTAGCTGAATTTGTATAATGGTTAAATCCTGTACTGACTTTACAGTATCTCTTTTCAAATTTAGCGATATATCTATAACTTTCTGTACTTCATCCATAAATTCATCTGTCATTGTACCGACAAATTTACGTAATCTTTTTTTATCTACTGTCTTTATTTGCTCTGCTAATATGGTATTTCCATCGACTTCTTCCCCTATTCGTTTTTGGTTATAGTCTTTCATTACGCTTGGGGAAAGATTAAACTGATAGTGAACTGGTAAATTGGTTTTCTTTTTAGTGGTACATGCTACAACTATTGTAGTAGGCGATGAATAATTTCCTACATTGTTTTGCACTATTAGAGCAAACCTCTTATATCCTTGTTCACTTCCATAAGGTTCTCCAAAATCACAAATATATAATTCTCCACGTTTAACTCTCGGATATTTCAAATTATATTTTTGTGTCCGTGATGATATACACGTTTTATTCTTTTCTGAAGCATTTGATGACGATGTTTCTTTAAATAACATTTCAACTCCTCCTTTTCGAGAAAATTAACACCGTTATTAATACTTGTAATACCTCCTCCTTTTCTGACATTTTTTGTTCATAGCAAAATATAACTATGAAATTATATGAAACATGTTGTTATTATACCACGATTCTTGTGTTCTAGCAATATTACGTATCGGGGAACGTTCAGACTGTGGCTAGTTTGGAAGTTCGGGTCGAGAAAGACGTCCCTATGACACTTTCAAACTGTGACTGAGTTTGAAGTTTGTGTCAAAAAGGACGTCCCGTGACAACTATGAATTTTTAACTAGTTCTTCTGTTTCTTTTGCAATCATTAATTCTTCATTTGTTGGTATTATGTAGATATCTACTTTTGAGTCTTCTGTGCTTATTTTTCTTTCTTTTCCTTTAACATTGTTTAATTCTGTGTCTATCTTAATTCCAAATGGTTCTAGGTATTTGCAAACTCTTTCTCTTGTTTCTATTCCATTTTCTCCAACGCCTCCTGCAAATGTTAGAACGTCTAGTCCTCCAAGTGAAATTATATATTGTCCGATGTATTGAGCTATTTTGTATGCTTGGCTTTCAAGTGCTAATATTGATCTTGGATCTTTCATATTATATCCGTCTTCTATATCTCTGTAATCTGATGAAACTCCTGATACTCCCCATGCTCCTGATTGTTTGTTTAAAATGTCTTCTATGTCTTCTGGTTGTAAATTATCTTTTTTCATTACATAAGGAATTATTGCAGGATCTATATCTCCACATCTTGTTGCCATTGGTATTCCTGCTAGTGGTGTTAATCCCATTGATGTATCTACTGACTTTCCATCTTTAATTGCACATATTGATGCACCTTGTCCTAGATGACAGTTTATTATTTTTAAGTCTTCTGTTCTTCCATATATTTGTGAAACTCTTTCAGCTACATATTTATGGCTTGCTCCATGGAATCCGTATTTTCTTATTTTGTAGCTTGTGTAATATCTGTAAGGTATTTGATATATGTATGCTTTTGCTGGCATTGTTTGATGAAATGCTGTGTCAAATACTGCTACCATTGGTACGTTTGGTAGTGCATTTTTTGCAGCTTTGATTCCTGCTACTCCTGCTGGATTGTGTAATGGTGCTAAGTCTATGCATTTTTCAATTTCTTTTATTACGTCATCATTTATTAGTACGGATTTGCTGAACATTTCTCCTCCGTGTACTATTCTGTGTCCTACTGCTGTTATTTCGTCTAATGATTTTATTATGTTATATTCTGGTTTTAATAAAACTTCTAATACAAAACTTATTGCTTCATCGTAGTCTCTGGCAATGTGAACTAATTCTTCTTTCTTGCCTCCTACGTTTAATTTTAATGTGGTTTTCATTCCACCTATTCTCTCAAAATTTCCTTTAGCTAATCTTTCGTTGTTTTCCATGTTTATCAATTGGAATTTTAAAGAAGAGCTTCCGCAATTTAATACTAAAATTTTCATACTTAATTTAACTTCCTTCTTTTAAATTTTTCTGTTCAAATTTTAACATTAATATTTTTTTATATCAATAG
>USQZ01000079.1 GCA_900556975.1 uncultured Clostridium sp.
CATAGAATGATCTTGTTTTTTGTTTTTCTCTTAATTGTGTTCCGTATTCAGAAAGTTTAGCTTTCTTTTGTCCGTGTTGTCCTGGAGCGTAATTTCTTCTTGTTACGCTACATTTATCAGAATAACATCTGCAACCTTTTAAAAATAGCTTTTGACCTTCTCTACGGCATATACGACATTGTTCGTCTTTGTATCTTGCCATTGTTACACCTCTTTCAATCTTTTAATATTATTTGTTTTATTGTGCTCATCACAATTTTTATATTTATACTTTTAATTACACTCTTCTTCTTTTTGGTGGTCTACATCCATTGTGTGGTATTGGTGTTACGTCTTTTATCATTGTAATTTCCAATCCAGCTGTTTGTAATGATCTTATTGCAGCTTCTCTTCCTGAACCTGGTCCTTTAACATATACTTCTACTGTTTTTAATCCATGTTCCATTGCTGCTTTTGATGCAGTTTCAGCTGCTTGACCTGCTGCAAATGGTGTGCTTTTTCTTGAACCTTTGAATCCAAGTCCACCAGCACTTGCCCAAGATATTACGTTACCTTGAGTATCTGTTATTGTAACAATTGTATTATTAAAGCTAGAGTGAATATGTGCTGCTCCACTTTCAATGTTTTTTCTATTTCTTCTAGCTACTGGTTTTTTAGTTACATTTTTAGCCATTTCTTGCTTTTCCTCCTTTTAATTTTTAAAAAATCAAGTTTCAATTATACTTTATTTTTTGCTCTTACTTACGACTTTTCTTGGTCCTTTTCTTGTACGAGCGTTAGTTTTTGTTCTTTGACCTCTAACTGGTAGACCTCTTCTATGTCTTAATCCTCTGTAGCATCCGATTTCAGTAAGTCTTTTGATGTTTAAAGCTACTTCTCTTCTTAAGTCACCTTCAACTTTGTATCCTTCCATAGCTTTTCTTATTTTGTTTACATCTTCGTCTGATAAATCTTTAACTCTAACGTCTGGATTTATTCCAGCTTTTTTTAAGATTTTTTGAGAGCTAGATAGTCCTATTCCATATACATATGTAAGTCCTATTTCTACTCTTTTTTCTCTAGGTAAGTCAACTCCTGCTATACGAGCCATAAATTTTTGCACCTCCAAATTTTTTAATTGTTAATTATAAGTTTAATTAGTATAAATTGAAATGTAATTAAACTGGATTGTCATATATATAATAAATATAAAAACAAAATCAGCCGCAACTGTTTTTATATCTATTTACAAAATTATATGGGCTACTACTATGTATTAGCCCTAAGCTTGGTTATTTAATTAACCTTGTCTTTGTTTATGTTTAGGATTTTCACAGATTACTCTGATTACTCCTTTTCTTTTTATTACTTTACATTTTTCACACATTTTTTTAACTGATGGTCTTACTTTCATTTTCTTTTTTCACCTCTACTCTATATATTTTATTTATTTAAAATATGTAGCGCAACCTACATAAGTGGGTTCAAATTTATTTTGCACGCCAAGTTATACGTCCCTTACTTAAATCATAAGGTGATAATTCCAATTTTACTCTGTCACCAGGTAAAATCTTTATGTAGTTCATTCTCAATTTTCCTGAGATATGAGCTAATACTTGGTGTCCATTATCTAATTCGACTTTAAAATTTGTATTTGGTAATGTTTCGATAACAGTACCTTCAACTTCAATTACATCTTCTTTTGCCAAATTTTTTTCCTCCAATATAAATGAAATTCTTTTAGTGCTTAACAATAATAAGCTAATATAGTATATAATACTTTTATGGCTTTGTCAATATTTCTGGCTCATTTTCTGTTATTAAAATTGTATTTTCATAATGAGCTCCATTAGTTCCGTCTCTTGAAACTATTGTCCATCCATCATCTAGTTCTAATATTTCTCTGTTTCCCGCTATTACCATAGGTTCTATGCATATTGTCATTCCTGGTTCTAATCTCATTCCTCTTCCTGGTTTTCCGTAATTTGGTATTCCTGGATCTTCGTGCATTTCTCTTCCAATTCCATGTCCTTGAAATTCTCTTAATATACTAAATCCATTTTTAGTTACAAATTCATAAATTGCATTTGATATATCACCAACTCTATAACCTTTTTTAGCAAATTTAAGTCCCTCAAAGAAAGATTGTTTTGTAACTTCAACTAATTTTTGATCTTCAACTGAGTTTGGTTTTCCAACTATATATGTTCTTGCTGCATCTCCGTGGAATCCATTTTTAAATGCTGTTATATCAAAACTTACTACATCGCCTTCTTTTAAAATTGCATGTTTTGATGGAATTCCATGTATAATTTCATCATTTATTGATGCACATATTGAACCTGGAAAATTAGGTACTCCTGGTATACCACTTGGGAAGTTTTTTTCTGATGGTATTCCTCCATTACTTCTTATAAATTTTTCTGCAATTTGATCAAGTTCATAAGTTGAAATTCCTGGTCTTATTGCTTCTTTGATAACTTCATGAACTTGTGCAGTTAATTTACAAGCTTCTTTCATTTGTTCAATTTCTCTTTTTGACTTGATTGTAACCACTTTATATTTTCCTTTCTATTTATTAATTTTTTCTATAACAATGTCTGCAGCTTCTTTTGCCATTGTTCCTGTTTTTTCTGTTATTTCTATTTTAAATAATTTATCTGCTTTTTCATAATATTCTTCTAATGGTTTTGTTTGGCTTTGATAAACTTCTATTCTGTTTTCTACTCTTTCAACTGTATCATCTTCTCTTTGATATAATTCACTTCCACAAATATCGCAGATTCCTTCTTTTTTAGGTTTGTTTAATTTTGTGTTGTATACAGCTTTACATTTTGGGCATATTCTTCTAGTAACAATTCTATCTAGTATTTCTTCTTTTGGTGAACTTAAGTCTATTACTAAATCAACTTTCTTTCCTTCTTCTTCAAGCATTTTGTCTAAGGCAATTGCTTGTGCTTCTGTTCTTGGGAAACCATCTAATATAACTCCGTTTTCTACGTCCTTTTCTGCTAATCTTTCTTTTATCATTTTTATTGTTAATTTATCTGGTACTAAGTTTCCTTCTTTTAAATATGAATTTATTTCTCTTCCTAATTCGCTATCTTCACTACTATATTTTCTAAATATATCTCCACTTGATACATGTGCAATATTTAATTTTTCTTTCAATATTGCTGATACTGTTCCTTTTCCTGTTCCAGGAGCTCCTAACATAATAATAACCATATGACTTTCTTCCTTTCTTTATATGTTATTTTCTAAACACTAATTTTTTAATGCTTAGAAAATAATATATAATTACATTTCAATAGGATGTCAGCATTTGACACCCTATTGAATATTATAACATTTTATTCTAAGAATCCTTTATAATGTCTAATCATTAATTGTGATTCTAGTTGTTGTACTGTCTCTAAAGCAACACCTACTACGATTAATATCGCTGTTCCTCCAAATGCTAAGTTTAATGATGTAAATCTCATAAACATAGGTATAACTGCTATTATACTTAGGAAGAATCCTCCGAATAGTGTTAATTTATTTAAGACTGCTCCTATATAATCACTTGTTGGTTTTCCAGCTCTTATTCCCGGTACGAATCCACCATTTTTCTTTATTGTATTTGCAACTTCTGCTGGATTAAATGTAGCATATGTGTAAAAGTATGTGAATCCTACAATTAATAATAAGTATATTATTGCATTTGCTATAACATATCCAATTCCAACACCTTGTGATGTTGAAGTTGCTATTGAGAATTGATATAAACCACCTAAGAATCCTGATTTACCAATTGATGATGGTGAGAATATTTGTATCAACATTGCTGGGAATGTCATGAATGATGAAGCGAAGATTATTGGCATAACTCCTGCCATAACAAGCTTCATTGGTATGTGAGTATTTTGTCCTCCATACATTTTTCTTCCAACAACTTTTTTTGCATATTGAACTGGTATTTTACGTTCAGCTTCTTGAACAAATACAACTGCTCCTATTAGGATTATTGCTCCTATTACTATAGCTAATGCTATTAAGAAGTTTACTGTTGTAAATGGTTTGAAAGCTAAATTAAATACTTGTACAGCAGCTGATGGTAAACCAGATACTATACCTACAAATATTAGCATAGATATTCCGTTTCCAATACCTTTATTTGTAATTTGATCTCCTAACCACATTAGGATTGATGTTCCAGTTATTAATGAAAGCACGAATATTAATGCTGTTCTAATTCCTGGATTGTACATAATGTCTGGATAGCTTTTTGAGTATGAAATATAGATTCCTGTAGCTTCTACACAAGCTAATACTAATGTAAGTATTTTTGTATAGAAGTTAATTTTCTTTCTACCTTCTTCTCCACCTTCTTTAGTTAATTTTTCTAATGAAGGAATTATCATTGCTAATAATTGTATAATAATTGACGCTGTAATATATGGTGTTATTGACATAGCAAATATTGATAATCTTGAAAAAGCTCCTCCGGAAATTGTGTTTACTAGCCCAGCTAGTGTATTTGTAGATTTAGAAAGTTGTTCAGCAAGTTGGGCTGAATCAACTCCAGGTACTACGATGTAGCATCCTAATCTAAAAACTACTATTAATAACAAAGTTAAAAATATTTTTTTTCTAACTTCTGGTGTTTTAAAAGCATTCTTAATAGTTTTAAACAACTTATACCACCTCTATCTTTCCACCAGCGGCTTCAATT
>USQZ01000080.1 GCA_900556975.1 uncultured Clostridium sp.
TGTAGCTGACCAGTACTAATAGATCGAGGGCTTAACCACGAAAGGTTTACCTTCGGAAGAAGATATTTGTCTATGTATTTTTGAGTGTACTATAGTTACGAATTAAAAACGAGTTATACAAGGCGAACGACGAAAAAAATATGAGATAGTACATAGGTACATCGAATAATTTTAGAGGAAGTTCAACGAAGTAGGACGAAGTTTAGAATTTGTAAGAAGTATACAAAGAATTTCTGGTGATTAAATCTAAAGGGAAATACCTGTACCCATGCCGAACACAGAAGTCAAGCCTTTAGATGCCGAAAATACTTGCGAGTTACCTTGCTGGGAAGATAGGTTGTTGCCAGATTTTTTATTTTTATAAAAAGAAATCAGAAAGTAAATATTAACCTATTTATTTTCTGATTTTTTTTCGTGAAATCAATTTAAAATTAGAAAAGTAATTAGTAATTTATAAGATGGAAAGTAATAAATAGATATAAAATTAGTAATCAATAAAAAGAAAAGTAGCAAATATAGATATAAAATTAGTAATCTACAAAAGGCAAGTAGTAAATATAAGAAATAAAAAAATAAGATATAAATAAGCAGGATGAAAATTCAAAATATAAAAAATATCTAAAATAAAAAAATATATAGTTATTTATAAAATTTATAAAAATGTAATAAATATGTAATAAAAACAATATTGAATAATATTCACCATATGATAAAATATAATAACTAGGAAAACGCGAGGAGAAAGAAAATGTCAATAGAATTAGATTTTGTAAAACAATTAACAACAACAAAAGCTGTAAAAGAAGAAGCTAATTCAATAAATAAAAAGCAAATAAAAGAATCATATATAGCATTAATAGATTCAGCATTTTTATTTGGAAAAAGCCGACAAGAATATGAAAAACTAGAAGATAAAATAAAATTGAAATTTTCATATTTATGCTTAGAGAAAATATTAGAAGACTATAGTGAAGACTATGAAGTAGGAAAAAATGATTTAAGAGATATGGCTAGACAAGTTTTTAAAAGTGCAGAAAGTTATAAAGAAGTTCTTAGAGAAAAAAATAAAAGTAAATGTTCTCATATAAATCCATATCAAAATTTATTATTAGGAAATTCAGCTACACATGTTGAAATAATATTAGGATATGAAAGACAATTAAATGTATTAAGCAGAATGCTAGATTCAGAACAAAATAAAAGAGAAATTGATCCAAAACAAATAATAGAATGCTTTGCTACATTTTTATTACAGAAACAGTCATTTGAAATATTATCTAGTCCTAAGCTAAAAAGAAGCATTGATGAAGAAATTATGATAAATTTTGAACCAAACCAAGAAAGCTTATATTCACGTGTTGGAATAAATGGATTATCATATATCCCAGAGCAAAATGGTGATATATACAAAATGAAAAATAGATTTAATGATATAATAATGTTTCAAAAAATAGGTACATTAGGCTATGAAAAATTTAATACAGGCTCAGGTAAAAATACATTTAGAGATAATTACACATTACAAAATTATAGAGTAAAAAAAGAATATAAAAGTATGATTGATTTAGAATATGATAAAGATATACCAGAAAGAGAATTTAACATTTTTACAGACTTAAATATAGCTCATTTAACAAGTGATCCAGAATTTACAGCACTACACGCTGATATATTATTTTCAGATTTAAATTTAGAACAAGCACAATTACACAATGGTGGATATATTGGGGAAATAGTACAAAATGATAACGGAAAATATGACGTATATCATTATCAAGATAAATTATGCGCATGTAAGGAATACGAAAAACATTTAAGATAAAAGGAGAATAAGATGAAAAAAATAGGGCTTAATAAAGATTACATTACACAACTAACAAGAAACTTAGCCAAGATTGAAAGACAACACTTAATCTCATTAAATGAAATAAAAAGTAGAATGAATACGATGGAAAAATCTCTAAAGAATAACTTTAAAGCAGATTCAGAAACTTTAAAACTTGAAGAGATTTTACAAATCAAAATGGCATATATGATGTTATATATTGCATATAAGGAAAAATATCCTGAAACAAATGCAGATGAAGACAGATTATTTGAAAAGCAGGAAATTATTGAATTAGCTCATAATATCGAGCAACAATCAAAAAAAGAATATGTAAAACAAAAAGAAGAAAGAGAACTAAATCCCAGAAAATATAACGAATATAAAGATTTAAAAGTACCAGTTAGATCACCAATTCAAGAAGTGAATGATCAGTATGAAAAAATGATATCATGGTGGAATAGTGAATTAGCAAATCAAATTGAAAATAATAAAATTACCAAAGAATATGTGATAAAAAATAAAACATTATTTGATATACTAAGAGATGCACACAGAAATTTAGAAGATGAAAATTATAAATTACAGTTAGATGAAATATTACTATTTAATTTTGATCCAAATCAAGAGCAACGTTACATACCAAAGAATTTTGCAGAAATAACATATATCCCAGAAAAGAAATATGTACAAAGAAAAAATGGAAGTTATCAAACTCCAAGTTACTTAGCACATAATTCAGATGGCGACGAACTATTTATAATCCAAACAGGTGACTTGGGATATGGTAGATTTAGAAAGAAGGACGGAGACGTTACTGTTAGAAGCCCTTACGAATTAAAAGAATATAAAGTTATAAAAACATATAAAAATGAAGAAGTTGCTAAAAAAAGAAAAGATTTAAATAAGAACAAATGGAATGAAGAAAGAAATGGAGAAGAGTTCGTTGTATATGGAAATATAAATACACAACTATTAACAAACGCACAAGTTGATTTAGAATATATAAGATATAATAATGATGTTTTATTATCAACATTAAATATGGATGAAGCAATAGAGCATAATGGCGGATATATTGGAGAGGTATATGTTGATAAACAATCAAGAGAATATGTGGTATATCATGATCAGGATAAATTATGCTTAGCCAAAGAATTCGAAAATTACAAAAAAGAAAAAGGAAAAGAAGATCCAGAAGATAAAGCAATAAGGATAAGATTAGATAAAAAAAGAACAAAACAACCGGAGGAAAGATAAATGGCTAAAAAAATTTGGAAGTCAGGAACATTTATATATCCAATACCAGCTGTAATGGTATCTTGTGGAGATATGGAGAACTCGAATATAATAACAGTAGCATGGACAGGAATTTTAAATACAAATCCAGCTAAGGTATATATATCTATTAGACCAGAGAGATATTCATATAATATAATAAAAGAGAAAAAAGAATTTGTAATAAATTTAACTAATAAAGACTTAGCATATGCAACAGATTGGTGCGGAGTAAAAACAGGAGCGAAAGTTGATAAATTTAAAGAGATGCATTTAACTAAAGAAGAATGTGAGTTTGTTAGTGCACCAGCAATAAAAGAATCACCTGTATCAATTGAATGTAAAGTAACAGATATAAAAGAATTTGGTTCTCATCACATGTTCATAGCAGATGTAATGTCAATAGATGCTGATGAAAAATACATAAATGAAAAGGGATCATTTGACATAAGTAAATGCAATTTAATAGCATATGCTAACGGAGGATATTATGAATTAGGGCACAAAATAGGAAAATTTGGATTCTCTGTTGAAAAAAAGAAAAAAAAGAAGCAAAAAAATCGCTAAAATGTTGACAATATATATGTTTTGTGATAAAGTATTAAAGCATGATTTGTTCATGCATCACATCGTTGAGAATAAATATAAAAAACTTCACAAAAATAAAACGGAGGTGTAGTAGATGGCAGCAAAAGGACCTAGAGAGTCTATAACATTAGAATGCACAGAATGTAAGAGAAGAAATTACATGACAGAAAAAAATAAGAGAAATAACACAGACAGACTAGAAATAGTTAAGTATTGCAAATTTTGCAAAAAACGTACAACACACAAAGAAACAAAATAGTCCTTTAAGGAGGAAAAAGAATGGCTAAAGATACAAAAAAGATTAAAGATAAGAAAGAAAAGAAAGATAACAAAACTTTCTTCAAGGATTTTAAAGCAGAATTAAAAAAAGTTACTTGGCCTACAGCGAAACAACTTGCAACTAAAACAGCAGTAGTTATTGCAATAGTTTTAATTATATCTGCAATAGTATTTGTATTAGACTTTGCATTTGACAAAGGTTATGAATTTATAGTTACAAAAGCATCAAGCTCTATAAATAAAGATAACACAACAAATGCAGAAGCTACAGATACAAATTCAACAGATGAAACAACAACTACTGAAGATAACGCAGTTGAAAATGCTGAGGAAAATGTAACAACAGAAGAAGGAACTGCTGAATAATATCTAAAATAAAGGAGGCTTCAAAAATGTCTCAAAGTGATAATAGCTTAGAGCCAAAGTGGTATGTAGTTCATACGTATTCTGGATACGAAAACAAAGTTAAAACGGATTTAGAGAAAACAATTAAAAATAGAGAATTAGAAGATTTCTTCTTTAATATTGTTGTCCCTATGGAAGAACAAGTTGAAATTAAAGATGGAAAAAGAAAAACTAATTTGAAAAAAGTTTTCCCTGGATATGTTTTAGTAAAAATGATTGTAACAGAAGAATCTTGGT
>USQZ01000081.1 GCA_900556975.1 uncultured Clostridium sp.
AATTTTATCTTTATTAATATAAATATCTTTTGTAAAATCCATTTTTTTCTCCTAAATATTATAAAATACTATATATTCAAATTATAATATTTAATTTTCCAATTTTCAACAAAATAAGATATCATTAGCATTATATTTTGATTACAAAATTACATTCGTGTAACAGAAAGGTAACAAGAAAAAACAAATAAAAAATAAAACTTTTGTTTGACAAACAAAAAGTTATGTGATATTATCTTGAACAAGAAAAAAATAGGAGTGATGAAATTGAAGAAAAAAGATCCAAACGGACTAAATAAAAGAGAAAAAGCTATTCTTAGATTTATTGAAAAACAAATAAAATTAAAAGGATATCCACCATCTGTTAGAGAGATTGGTAAAGCTGTTGACTTAAAATCTACTGCAACAGTTCATGGATATTTAAACCAACTTGAAGAAAAAGGATATATTAAAAAAGAACAACAAAAAGGTAGAACTCTTAAATTATTGAAGGGAGGAGCTTTAGAAAATCAAGAAACATTTACTCCTGGAAATAAAGATGTTTACACAGAGAAAGAACTTGTTGAGGTTCCTGTAATAGGCAAGATTACAGCAGGTGCTCCAATTTTAGCTGTTGAGAATGTTACTGATACTTTCCCAATTCCAATTGATTTTGTTGGAAATTCAGAAAGCTTTATGCTTACTGTAAGAGGAGAGAGTATGATAGAAGCTGGAATTCTTGATGGGGACTATATCTTAGTTAAAAAGCAAGATACTGCAATGAATGGGGAAATTGTAGTTGCTTTAATTGAGGATGAGGCTACTGTTAAAACTTTTTATAAAGAAAAAGATCATATTAGATTACAACCCGAAAATTCTACAATGGATCCTATTATTGTTCCAGATTGCAAGATTTTAGGTAAGGTTGCAGGTGTATTTAGAAAAATGTAATTTTGAAAATACCTCAAAGAAGTTTTAGAAAGAAAACTTTATAAAATATGTGTATTATAATGTTTTAAAGTCGGTAAGTGAATTTTGATAAATATTTTTCGATATAATAGATTATTGAATGAGGAAGGAAGAATTGCAAATAAAAAATGTCACTAATGTAGGGGATTAGTTTTAAATCATTTCTACTATTAGTGACATTTTTGTTATATAATAGGAAAGTTCTTCGAACTTCCTATTATATAAAATAACAATGCACAGAAATTTGCAAAGCAAATTTCGCGCGCAAACAAAGACGCGGACTTGAAAATGTTATAATCGGTGCAAATGTTATAAATAGTCCGCTTTTGTTCTATTTTAATTCAACTACTGTAACTCCCATTTCACCTTCTCCAAAAGTTCCATATCTGTAACTTTTTACGTGAGGATGAGATCTTAAGTATTTTTGAATTCCTTTTCCTAAGATACCAGTACCTTTTCCGTGTACAATTCTAACTGTTTCTAGTTTGGCTACTGCTGCTTCATCTAAAAATTTATCTACAAGAAAAATTGATTCTTCAATGTTCATTCCAATTACGTTTAATTCTGTCCTAACATTTTTAGGTACAAACGTTGATTGTTTTTTAGTTATTATTTCTTTTTTAGTTTCAGTATTTTTTGCAATTGTTATTTGTGATGGGGTTAAGGTTGTTTTTATGTTATCAATTTGTATGTTAAATTTTTTAGATTGATTTGGATAACTTAAAATTGTTCCATTCTTGTTAAATTTTGGTACAAATACTATTGCTCCTGGTTTTATTTGTGATTCATCTATTTTTTGTGTTTCTTCTAGGGGTGATTCAGGTGTTTGATTTACTTCATGTAATTTTGATGTTAGTTTGTTTCTTAGTGTGTTAAGATTTTTAGAATTATTTTTTTCTGATTCCATTTCTTTTATAATGTCGTTTGCTTCTTGTTTAGCACTTAGTAAAATTTCACGAGCTTCTTGTTTGGCTTTTTGTAAATATTCTTTTTTGTGTTCTTCTAAGTCTGTTGTTTCATTTTCTAGTTTTTGCTTTAATCTTTCAATTTTATTTGAGTATTGTAATGTTTTTTCTTTTTCAGATTCTATTAAAGCTTTTGAATCATAGATTTCTTTTAATAAATCTTCTGTTTTAGCTGTGTCAGAATTAATACTTTTTTTAGCATTTTCTAAGATTTCTTGCTTTAAACCTAGTTTTTGACTTATTGCAAAAGCATTACTTTTACCTGGAACACCAATTAATAAGCGGTATGTAGGTGAAAGCGTTTCTAAGTTGAATTCGCAACTAGCATTTTCAACACCGTCTGTTAAAAGAGCATATTCTTTTAATTCGTGATAGTGTGTAGTTGCTAATACGGTGATGTTATGTTCTTTTAAATATTCTAGTATGCTAAGTGCTAAGCTTGCACCTTCGATTGGATCCGTTCCAGAACCTAATTCGTCTACAAGTACTAAACTGTCTGAAGTTGCTTCATTTAAAATATTTATAATATGAGTCATATGAGATGAGAAAGTACTTAAAGATTCAAGAATACTTTGTTCATCTCCAATGTCTGCGAAAATATTATCAAATAAATAAATTGAACTTTCACTAGAAGCTGGAATGTGCATACCACTTTGTGCCATAGTTGTTAATAACCCAACAGTTTTTAGTGTTACAGTTTTCCCACCTGTGTTTGGTCCTGTAATTAGTAGACTTGAAAATGTTTTACCTATTTCTAATGTTATTGGAACAGCGATGTTTTGATCTAATAAAGGATGTTTTGCGTTTTTTAAATAAATTATTTTATCATCATTTATTTTTGGACAGTTACAATCTAGTTCTTTTGAATATTTTGCTTTTGCAAAAATGAAATCTAAAATTGTTATTAGATTAAAATTATTTTCTAATTCATTTATAATATCGAAAAATAGAGAAGATAGGATTTGCAATATCTTTTCAATTTCTATATTTTCTTGATTTTTTAATTCTGATAGTTGGTTGTTTAAATCAAAAACAGATATAGGTTCTACGAATACTGTTGAACCTGTGCTTGATGTGTCATGGATAAATCCTTTTATTTCTGTTTGATATTCTGATTTAACAGGTACAACGAATCTGTTTTGTCTAATTGTTACTATTGGTTCTTGCAAGTATTTTGAATTTAGAAGTGATTGCAATTTATTTTTTATTTCTTTTTTAGTGTTTCTCGTTTGCTGTCTTATTTTATATAAGGCATTAGATGCTCTATCATCGAAAGTGTTTTCATCTATTATTGCTGAGAATATTTTTTCTTCAATGCTTGGGTTAGTATATAAATGATCAAAATAATTTGTTAGGCTATCAGTTTGATTTAGTTCCTTTTCAAAATAGTAGTTTTTTAATGTTTTACTTGTTTTTAATAGAGTGGCAAGTTCTAATAAGGCTTTTGCTGATAAGAAATTTTGATTTTTTAGATTTAATATGTAAGTTGAAATATCGCCTATTGTTTTTAAAGGAAGATTTCCTTTCCTATATATAAGTGCGACTGCTTCAGTTGTTTCATCTAATGCTTTTTGCACTTTTTCTTTGTTGTTTGATGGATATAAGTCTAAGCACATTTTTTTGCCATTATTAGTTTGAGCATAAGATGATAATGTATTTTTAATTTTATTAAATTCTAATTTTTCTAAGTATGTTGTTTGCATTATAAAATCCTTTCTTTTTATTTTATAATAGAAATGTTTGTAAAAAATCTGAAAAGCTAGTTTTGAAAGCCAACTAATATAACAGATTATAAAATGTTATGATGGGTATTGTAAATAGTTCATTTTCATTCTGATGATGATATTACTATTATTTTATACTAGTTCACTTTTATTCTAGTTATGATATTGCTATTATCTCATAAAAGTGCTATGTTTTCAATGAAGTTTTAATTTTTGCCTCAAATTGGAATAATTTTTTAAAAAAAGTAATAAAATAAATTTTGAATAGGGGAATTATAGAGTATGACTAATGTTTGAAGATTATTAAAAATTAGATGGGTAAAAATATGCTCAAAGTAATTGAAATTTTAAATGAAGTGTAATATAATCGTAACAGCTTTGTAAAGAATATGTAAATGAGAAAGGAAGATTCTGATGTTTGGACAAGATATAGGTATAGATTTAGGAACTGCTACAGTAATAGC
>USQZ01000082.1 GCA_900556975.1 uncultured Clostridium sp.
ATATACCAGTAGTTGGATTAGTAGATACAAACTGTAATCCAGAAGATGTTGATTATCCAATCCCAGGTAACGATGATGCTATAAGAGCTGTAAAATTAATAACAGACGTTATGGCTAACGCAGTTATCGAAGGAAGACAAGGAGAAGCAGCTGACGTTGAAAGTGAAATGACAGAAACAGAAGAAGTAACAGATATGGAACAAGTTGTTGCAAACGAAGAAGCTGAAGAAGTTAAAGAATAATTTAATAATAAGGAGGATATATCAATGATTACTGCAGATTTAGTTAAACAATTAAGAGAAAAAACAGGTGCTGGAATGATGGACTGCAAAAAAGTTTTAACAGAAACTGATGGAGACATGGAAAAAGCAGCTGAATTATTAAGAGAAAGAGGAATTGCAAAAGCTGCAAAAAAATCATCAAGAATAGCAGCAGAAGGATTAGTTGCAACATATGTTTCTGAAGATAAAAAAATAGGAAGTGTTGTTGAAGTTAATGCTGAAACAGATTTCGTTGCTAAAAACGAAGAATTCAGATCTTTCGTAAAAGATATAGCAAGACAAATTGCTGAAAAAAATCCAGCTACAGTAGAAGAATTATTAACTGAAAAATACTTAGATTCAGATAACACGGTTCAAGAAGTATTAACAACTAAAATTGCTACTATAGGTGAAAATATGTCAATCAGAAGATTCACAAGATTTGAATCTGAAGGATTAGTAGAAAGCTATGTACACGGAGATGGAAAAATCGGTGTATTAGTTAACTTCAAAAAAGGTGAAGAAGAATTAGCTAAAGACGTATGTATGCAAATAGCAGCAGCTAAACCAGAATATTTATCAAGAGAAGATGTACCAGCAGAAAAAGTTGCTAAAGAAATGGAAATTCTTAAAGTTCAAGCTATGAACGAAGGAAAACCAGCTGAAATAGCAGAAAAAATGGTACAAGGAAGAATTGGTAAATTCTACGGAGAAATTTGTTTATTAGACCAAGAATTCGTTAAAGATCCAAGTATTAAAGTTGGAGATTTGATTAAATCTAAAGGTGCAGAATTAGTTGCTTATGCAAGACTTGAAAAAGGTGAAGGAATAGAGAAAAAAGAAGAGAATTTTGCAGAAGAAGTTATGAAACAAATAAAATAAATTAAAAAGCCACTTATGTGGCTTTTTAATTTATGATAATCTAATATAGCTTAGTTAAATTAGAATATACGAATATGTTTTAATAATAAATATTATTAGTTTTAATATTAGTCTTATATTAAAATTAAATAATGTATTAATTTGATATATCAATACTAAAGAAAAAGCACACAGATGAATGTATGCTTTTTTTACTAAATATAATATTTTACTAATATCAAATTTACTAGTGGTTTATAGGTAAATCCAAGTGAAAACCTAAATATATTATAGCAGGAAAATGAATGAAAAAAGAAAAAGTAAAAAAACAACATAAAGTTAGAGACTTATCTGTGTACATTGTTTTAAGAACATTAGTAATAATAACAATGATATTGCAAGGTATACATAGAAATTGGAATGATGTATTTTTATGCATACTAACATTATTTTTATTGATGATTCCATCAATAATTGATAAAAAATTAAATATAAAACTACCAACGGTCCTAGAAAGTATAATATTACTGTTTATTTTCGCAGCTGAGATTTTGGGAGAAATTCAAAATTTCTATGGAATTTTTAAACAGTGGGACACAATGCTTCACACAATTAATGGATTTATTATGGCTGCTATTGGATTTTCACTAATTGATATTCTTAATCAAAGTGAAAAATTTTCTATTAAATTAGCACCTGTTTTTGTTGCACTAGTAGCATTCTGCTTTTCAATGACAATAGGCGTACTATGGGAATTCTTTGAATATGGAATGGATACGTTTGCCAAAACTGATATGCAAAAAGACAGAATAGTGTCAACCGTTTCATCAGTAGAATTAAACGAAGACAAAGAAAACAAGCCAGTAATTATAAAAAATATAAGTCAAAGTACTATAAAAGGCGAGATAGATGGAAAAGAAACAGAAGTAGTAATTCAAAACGGTGCATTAGATATTGGATTAATTGACACAATGAAGGATTTGATAGTTAATTGCATTGGCGCAGTAGTCTTTTCAACACTAGGATATTTATATATAAAGCAAAGAGGGAATGGTAAATTTATCAAACAATTTATCCCAGTTATCAAATCGCAAGTGGAGGATGACTAAAAAAGCTTGCAATTATTGAATTATGTGGTATAATAAATAAGCTATTAAAAAATAAATGGAGGAATTTAAATGAGTATCAAAATAGAAAAAACAGAAAACAATAATGAATTAAAACTTGAATTCACAATTGATGCAAAAATATTTGCAGATGGAATTGAAAAAGTATTTAAGAAAAATGCAAAATACTTTAACGTACCTGGATTTAGAAAAGGAAAGGTTCCAATGAATATTGCTGAAAAGCATTATGGAGTAGAAATGTTCTATGAGGATGCTTTCAATGAAGTAGTTCCAGAAATATATGATAATGAAATAAAAGAAAACAACTTAGAAGTTGTTAGCAAACCTGAAATTGACATAGTTCAAATGGAAAAAGGTAAAGACTTAATATTCACAGCATTAGTTCAAACAAAACCTGAAGTTGAATTAGGAAAATATAAAGGAATTGAATTAAAGAAAGTTGAATATAAAGTTGAAGATAAAGACATTGAACATGAATTAGGACATATGGCTGAAAAAAATGCAAGAATAATTACTGTAGAAGACAGACCAGCACAAATGGGTGATATAGCAGTAATCGATTTTGAAGGATCAATCGATGGAGTTGCATTTGATGGCGGAAAAGCTGAAAACCATGAATTAGAATTAGGAAGCCATAGCTTTATAGAAGGATTTGAAGATCAAGTAGTTGGAATGAAAATCGATGAAGAAAAAGATGTAAAAGTAAAATTCCCAGATGAATATTTTTCAAAAGATTTAGCTGGAAAAGATGCTGTATTCAAAGTAAAATTACATGAAATCAAAGCAAAAGAATTACCAGCTATGGATGATGATTTTGCAAAAGACGTTAGCGAATTCGATACAATCGATGAACTAAAAGCTGATATAAAGAAAAACTTAGAAGAAGAAAATGAACATAGAGCAAAACATGAAATCGAAGACAAAGCAATAGAAGCTGTTTGCGAAAACGCAAAAGTCGAAATTCCATCAGGAATGATTGAGAATGAAATAGATGCTATGTCAGATGATTTAGATAGAAGATTAGCTTATCAAGGAGTTAACTTAGATCAATACTTAAAAATCTTAAACAAATCAAAAGAAGCATTCAGAGATGAAATGAAACCACAAGCTGAAGTTTCTGTAAAAACAAGATTAGTATTAGAAGCAATAACTAAAGATGCTAAAATCCTTGTAACAGAAGAAGAACTAAATGAAAAAATCGAAGAATTAGCTAAAACTTATGGAAGAGAAGCTGATGAGTTAAAGAAAAATGAAGAATTCAAAAAATATGTTTCTTCAAGCATCGAAACAGAAAAAGCTATAAAATTTGTAGTTGACAATGCAAAAATAAAATAATTAAAAGATTAAAAGTAAAAGTTAGGGGAATACTTGAACATAATATGTTTGAGTATTCTTTTATATTATAGAAATTAAATGAGAATTCCTATACTTATATGTATCAAAGATTACAAGACTTTTTATAGCTTCGTACAGAAATCTGTACAATGAATTTGACAGATAACCACTGACATAAAATTTAAATAGATAGATTACTTAGCTATTTATGTGCAAACCAGAAAATAAACAAGAAAAATGCAGAAAAAAGGAAAAAAGATGTACATAAAAGATGCCTAAAGTAATTGACTTTTATGTATTAAATATGATATTTAATATAAGGTATATGAGATTATAGAAACTATATACAAGAAAGGAAAGTGAAAAATAGATGGAAAACAGTTTAGTACCATATGTTATAGAACAAACAAGTAAAGGAGAAAGAT
>USQZ01000083.1 GCA_900556975.1 uncultured Clostridium sp.
TGTAGAGTTTTAATTAATACTCCATCTTCACAAGGTGGTATAGGTGATCTTTATAACTTTAAACTTAATCCATCTTTAACATTAGGATGCGGTTCATGGGGTGGTAACTCAGTATCAGAAAATGTTGGAATAAAACATTTATTAAATATAAAAACAGTTGCCGAAAGGAGAGAAAATATGCTTTGGTTTAGAGCACCTGAAAAGGTATATATTAAAAGAGGTTGCTTACCTGTAGCCTTAGAAGAATTAAAAAATGTAATGAATAAAAAGAAAGTATTTATAGTAACTGATAGTTTCTTATTCCAAAACGGATATACAAAACCAATTACTGATAAATTAGATGAATTAGGTATTGAACATACAACATTTTCAAATGTTGCTCCAGATCCAAATTTAGCTTGTGCTATTGAAGGAACAAGAGCAATGAATGAATTTAAACCAGATGCAATTATTGCTGTTGGTGGTGGTTCAGCAATGGATGCTGGAAAGATTATGTGGGTTATGTACGAACATCCAGAAGTTGATTTCTTAGATATGGCTATGAGATTTATGGATATTAGAAAAAGAGTTTATACTTTCCCTAAAATGGGTGAGAAAGCTTACTTTATAGCTGTTCCTACTTCTGCTGGTACAGGTTCAGAAGTTACACCATTTGCTGTAATTACAGATGAGAAAACAGGTACAAAATATCCATTAGCTGATTATGAATTATTACCTAAAATGGCAATCGTTGATGCAAACATGATGATGAATGCTCCAAAAGGATTAACATCTGCTTCTGGTATTGATGCTGTAACACACTGTTTAGAAGCATATGCTTCAATGATGGCAACTGAATATACAGATGGTTTAGCAATTGAATCTTTGAAAAACATATTTAAATATTTACCAAGAGCTTATGAAAATGGTGCAAATGATCCTGAAGCAAGAGAAAAAATGGCTAATGCAGCTACCATGGCTGGTATGGCTTTCGCTAATGCATTCTTAGGCGTTTGTCATTCTATGGCTCATAAATTAGGTGCTTATCATCATATAGCTCATGGTATTGCAAATGCTTTGATGATAGATTTAGTATTAAGATTCAATGCTGCTGAAGTACCAGAAAAAATGGGAACATTCCCTCAATATGATCACCCACATACTTTAAGAAGATATGCTGAAGTTGCTGAAGCACTTGGATTTGGTGGTGCTAATGATCAAGAAAGTTTAGATAATTTAATTAGAGAAATTGATATACTAAAAGAAAAAATCGGAATTAAGAAAACAATTAGAGATTATGGTGTTGATGAACAATATTTCTTAGAGAAATTAGATGAAATGTCAGAACAAGCATTTGATGATCAATGTACAGGAGCTAACCCAAGATTACCACTTATTAGTGAAATTAAAGATATGTATTTAAAGGCATATTACGGAGGTGAACAATAATGTATTTGAATTTAGATAATCCAATTATGGAAAGAAGAACTAAAACAGTATATAAAGATGGTGACAAAACAATAAAATTATTTGTTGAGAATTATTCAAAAGCTGATATTCTTAACGAAGCATTAAATCAAGCAAGAGTTGAAGAGGGAACAGACCTTAATATTCCTAAATTAATAGAAGTTAGTAAGGTTAATAATAGATGGGCTTTGGTTTCAGAGCATATTGAAGGAACGCCTCTTGATAAATTAATGGAACAACATCCAGAAAAATTAGATGAATATATGAACTTATTTATTGATGTTCAACTTAATATATTAGATCATACGGTTCCATTACTAAATAGAATAAAAGAAAAATATACTAGAAAGATTAATCAAACAGAATCAATACATGATAATGCTAAATATGAATTGTTACAAAGATTGGATGGAATGGAAAACCATAATAAAGTTTGCCATGGCGATTATAATCCAAGTAATGTTATTATAAAAGAAGATGGAACAGCATTTGTAATAGACTGGGCTCACGTTACACAAGGAAATGCGTCTGCTGATGCTGCAAAAACATTTTTACTTTTCTCAATGGATAAAAGAGAAGATTTAGCAAATAAGTATCTTGATATGTTTGCTGAAAAGAGCGGAATAAGTAAAGGATTAATTCAAAGATGGATTCCAATTGTTGCTGCTTCACAAATGGCTAGAGCAACAGATGAAGAAAGAGAATTTTTATCTAAATGGATTGATGTTGTTGATTACGAATAATTCCTTACAAATTTTATATAAACGAGAAAATTGACTTGAAAATATTGTGATAATGCAAACACTTGAATATTTACTTTTATTTAAATACGGAATGTTTTTTTAAGTTTCCTATAATATAAAATAACAAGATTAGATAATTATTTTCCAGCATAGTTGATGGTTTTATCATTAAAGTCAAAAAAATCCCCCAATTTCAAATTGAGGGATTTTTTTGACATATTGCGCTTGAGGTGGTATTATAATAAAACAGTAACATTAATTATGCTTATTTTATAAAGGAGGATAGCTATATGAAAAAATATGCACAGTTAGAATATTCCTTTACTGATGCTGAAATCGATCTCAAAAGTCGAGAAGCTCTGAAAAAGCAATTTAACAATTTACCACAACATTGGTATAAAAGAATGTCACGGTATAATTGGAAAATAGTTGTTGTTGATGAGTTAGTTGATGTTGAAGACGAAACACCATTGATTTTTAATGTCGCTTTTGATGAGATGACTATATATCTGAATAGCTCATCATCAGATGCATTACGCAATGGAGTATACAAGGCAATTGCAGGATATATTATTGCACAACATATGACATTTGATGACTCGGTCGTTTTTCAGGTACTGGTAGATGAAAACTATGATAAAATGGAAGAGTTTTTTAGAAAACGGCATGTGTCACATTTAAAAGTCCCTTCAATACTTTTTGTTGAACTTTTTTCTTTTGCTATTGAGACTAAAGGCAAAAACCCATTTACGGATATTGATTCTATTTATGAATATGTTAATAGATGGGTGACCGGAGACATTTTTACAAGAAACTTAAAACACATACCAGAATATATTATTGTAGCTAATGATGTGGTTGATGAAAACATATTCAAGACTATTGAATGTTTCTCAGAATTACCTCAAAATGTTCAGAATGTGTTTGTGAACAATGGATGGAAAATTTGCATTTCCAGTGAATATCTTATGGATAGTCCGGATTGTGAAGGATATTGTGATCCAAATGTAAAGAAGATATTCTTCAAAGCAGCTGCCGAGCAGTTCAAAAGCAGTCTCTGGCACGAGGTTGGTCATTTCATTGATTTCCAATGTGATTATCCAAGTGAGAGTCCGGAGTTTGAAGAAGTTTTCAAAAAGGAAAAAGGTTACCTTATGAGAGAAGATACTTCTTATGAATTATATAAGTATTGTACTATGAATGTGCAGGAATATTTTGCAGAGAGTTTTGCCAACTATATGAATGATTCATATAGACTGCAGATGGTCGCTCCTGGTACCTTTGACATTATTGACAGAATTGTAAGATAAAGCAGAAATAAGCAAGAGTGGGAGAGCTCGAATGGGCTCTCTCTTAAACTTTGTAATAAAATTTAAAAATGGTTAATATATAATACTACTATTTTTTCTAAAATGAATTAATATTTGTTAGGAAAAAAGCAAAAATTATAATTAAAATTAAATAGTTGAAATTAATTACCAAAAATGATAATATATTCACGTAATATATTATTTTTTTATATAATATATTAAATTACCATTAGCAAAATTTAAATTTAAATTTGCTTTTATATTATTCTAAAGAAGGTGCCAAGCTATGGGCATAATAGTACAAAAATTTGGAGGAAGTTCTGTCGCAACTACAGAAAAATTAAAAAAAGTTTGCA
>USQZ01000084.1 GCA_900556975.1 uncultured Clostridium sp.
AAGTCTAGCGCGTCTGCCAGTTCCGCCACATCCGCATCTCACTGACAAGAATTATGATAACACAAAAGCATTCTTCTTGTCAACTAGATTTTTTAAATTTTTCAATTATTTTTGTAGTGTCTATTTAAAAAATAATTGCAACGCAAAATCAATATATAATTTATGCAACTATATTTTTACTTTTACTTTACTTTCTATTCTATAAAATCTCATCTTACAATTTAGATTTTCTAATCTTCTAAAACCTATTCACACATAACATCATAATAATTGCAAAATTCATATCCCTCACTTTGATACTTTTCAATTAATTGAGGAACAAACTCAACAGTTACCTTTTTATCACCAGCATCATGCATAAGCACAACTAAATTGTCATCCCCCTCAGCTGTTTGATTAAGCTCATTCCACATAGCTTCAACCGTTGTACTTCCTGCAGCATCACCACTTAGGCAATTCCAATTTGTATGAGTAATTCCATTTTGTTTTAGCAATTCTATAGCTTGTCTTTTTACATCATCATAAGGTCCACCTGATGAACCACCAGGAAATCTAAATAAATGCGGATTATAATTTGGTACTCCAATCGCTTTTCTTACAGCTTCAAGAGTTTGATTGTATTCATCTAAAACCGCTTGTGGTGATGAATATACTTGGCTATATTTATGTGTATATCCATGTATAGCTATAAAATGCCCTTCGTCATATGCTCTTTTAACTAATTCTGGTCTTGCTTCAACATTAGAACCTAACACAAAAAATGTAGCCTTCACATTATATTTCTTTAATATATCTAAAATTTCAGGCGTACGTGCGGATGGTCCATCATCAAACGTTAAGTACACCTTTTTTGTTTTTTCAAAATAAACATTAACCACCTTTTTAGCAATTTCATCACTGTATTGTGGCAATTGAGATTCCATAGCAGCATTTATATCATGCTTAGGGAATTTTGACGTAACTTGTGGACTAGGAGAAACTTCCGGAGTTTCTTCTGGTTGTTCTTCTGGCTGCTGTTCTTGAACCTCTGGTGACTCTGAAGGTTGCTCTTCCTCTTTTGCTTGTTCACGCTCAGTCTGTCCAATTCCAATAGTATTAGCACCACTAGCCATATCTAAATTAGAACCTCCATTACTTCTTTTAATTACTTTAAAAGCTAAAATTCCAGTAAAAACAACAATCCCTATTGTAATTAAAACAATAATCGTACAAAAAATAATCAAATGCTTATTTTTTATTTCACTCTTTCCTTCTTCGAAATAATTTGGTTGTTTAAACATTCCAATCTCCTAATACTAAACTTCTAATTCTATCTTTCTATTCGTGCACTCGTATTGTCTATATTTTACACCACACTCATCAAACATTCTTTTTGATGCAATTACGTTATCACTTGTTGCATATTTATCGCTCTTATATACAACCTCTTTTATACCAGATTGTATAATAGCTTTTGCACATTCGTTGCAAGGAAACAAAGCAACATAAATCTTTGAACCTTCCAAATTTCCTCTATAATTTAAAATAGCATTAAGTTCTCCATGGCAAACATATGCATATTTAGTATCCAAAAAAGAACCTTCTCTATCCCAATGCATAGTATCGTCATCTAAGCCTCTAGGTGCTCCATTATAGCCAATTGATAAGATCCTGTTATCACTACTAACAATGCAAGCTCCAACTTGTGTATTTGGATCCTTACTTCTTTGTGATGAAAGTAAAGCAATCCCCATAAAATATTCATCCCATGAAATATAATCTTTTCTCTTCATTAATTTATCCTCCTAGAAATTTCAATAGCAAAATTATTCTACCACATTCGACCTATTTTTACAATTTATTTTTTTACCAATTTGTATTTATTTTTTAAGCTTTTTAGAATATAATGTTAGCATAAAAATTATTAATATAATTTTTATTTTAATACAAATCATTCAAAAATTTTATGTATATAAAATTTTAAGAAAGGAATGATATTAATATGAAAAAAATACTTTTTAAAGGCTGTGGAACAGCCATCATCACACCATTTGATGACAATGGTGTAAACTTTAATGAATTCAAAAAATTAATTGAATTTCAAATCTCAGAAGGTGTTGACGCACTTATCGTTTGTGGGACAACAGGTGAAAGCTCAACAATGACTCTTGAAGAAAGGAAACAAACAATAGAATTTGCAGTAAAAACAGCTAATCATCGTGTTCCAATAATTGCAGGAACTGGTGGAAACTGCACACAATCAGTAATTGACTTTACAAAATGGGCTGAAACAGCTGGCGTTGATGGTGCTCTAATAGTTACACCATACTACAATAAAACAACACAAGCCGGATTAATTGCACATTATACTGCAATTGCAAATTCAACAAAATTACCTATTATTCTTTACAGTGTTCCAAGCAGAACAGGCGTAAACATTACACCTGAAACATGTTTTGAACTTTCAAAAATCTCAAACATAGTAGCCATAAAAGAAGCAAGTGGAAATCTTTCACAAATTGCTGAAATCAAAGCATTGTGTAGGGAAAACTTACATGTATACTCTGGAAATGATGATCAAATCATTCCAATTCTTTCACTTGGTGGATTAGGCGTAATTTCAGTTCTTTCAAATGTTGCTCCAAAATATACACATGAAATGGTAATAAATTATTTAAACGGAAAAATTATAGAAGCACAAGATATGCAATTAGATGCTATATATTTAATAAAAGCACTATTCTCAGAAGTAAACCCTATTCCAGTAAAAGCTGCTTTAAATATGCTAGGCTATAATGCAGGAATTCCAAGACTTCCGCTTATTGAAATGTCCGAAAAAGGGAAAGAAAAACTAGAAAAAGAATTAAAAAAATTTGAATTATTATAAAGTGGGCTTTTAACATAAGTCCACTCTACCAAATTGGAGGTAAAAATGATAAAAGTACTAATAAATGGTTGTAACGGTAAAATGGGACAAGAAGTAGCAAAAGCAATTGAAAGAAACGACAATTTTCAAACTGTATGCGGTGTTGATAGATTAGACACTGGTGATAACAAATTTCCAGTATACACAGATACATCTAAAATATCTGAAGAACCTGATGTAATTGTTGACTTCTCTATTCCAGTTGCCACATTTAACATTTTAAAATATGCTCAAACTAAAAAAATACCAGTTGTAATTGCAACAACAGGATTTACAGATGAAGATTTAGAGAAAATCAAAGAATATTCAAAAGAATTTCCTATATTTCTATCATCAAATATGTCATTTGAAGTAAGCTTAATGAATCATATTGTTGCAGAAGTTGCAAAATATCTTAAAAATTCAGATATTGAAATTGTTGAAACACATCATAATAGAAAAGTTGATGCTCCATCTGGAACAGCTCTAACACTTGCAAACACTATTAATGATGCTCTTGGAAACGAAATGTACTATGAATATAACAGACATGATAAAAGAGAAAAAAGAAATCCAAAAGAGATTGGTATTCACTCAATAAGAGGTGGCAATGTTGTTGGTAAGCATACTGTAATGTTCTTTTCAGAGACAGAAAGCTTTGAAATAACCCACAATGCTCAATCACGTGGAGTTTTTGCAGATGGTGCCATTCGTGCCGCAGAATACTTAGTTGTACAAGAAAGCGGCTTATATAATATGAATAATATTTTTAATAGTTAATTGCTATGCTATAAAATATAATATTTGGTTTTTGTAGTGACGCGCAGTTTGAAAGTTTTTCCCTAACCTTCTAAACGAAGTTTAGTAGGT
>USQZ01000085.1 GCA_900556975.1 uncultured Clostridium sp.
ATGGAAAACAGTTTAGTACCATATGTTATAGAACAAACAAGTAAAGGAGAAAGATCTTATGATATCTTTTCAAGATTATTAAAAGATAGAATTATCTTTTTATCAGAAGATGTAAATAGTGCATCAGCCAGTTTAGTTGTAGCTCAATTATTATTCTTAGAGTCAGAAGATCCAGATAAAGAAATATCTTTATATATCAACAGCCCAGGAGGATCAATCACAGATGGAATGGCAATAGTTGATACAATTAACTATATTAAATGCCCAGTTTCTACAATATGTGTAGGAATGGCAGCAAGTATGGGAGCTGTATTATTAGCATCTGGAGCAAAAGGAAAACGTTTTGCAACGCCTAATGCAGAAATTTTAATACATCAGCCATTAATTTCAGGAGGGCTTTCAGGACAAACAACAGAAATTAAAATCCATGCAGATCACATGGTAAAAACAAGAGAAAAATTGAATAAATTATTAAGTGAAAGAACAGGGCAAAACTTAGAAACAATTGAAAGAGATACTGAAAGAGATAATTATATGACAGCACAAGAAGCTCTAGAATATGGATTAATAGACGGAATATTAGACAAAAGAATGTAATTTGAATACAATAATATTATTCAAAATAAAATAAAAAGAGGTGAAAAAATGCCAAACAACAATACTAGAAGTGTAAAATGCTCTTTTTGTGGAAAATCACAAGAAAACGTTAAGAAAATAATAGCTGGACCAGGAGTATATATTTGTGATGAATGTATAAATGTATGTCAAGAAATCATAGAAGATGAATTCTATGAAGAAGATGAAGAAGTGGATGTAGTTGAAGAAGAAAAAATTCCTACACCACAAGAAATAAAAGCAATTCTTGATGAATATGTCATAGGTCAAGAAGATGCAAAGAAAACTTTATCTGTAGCTGTATATAATCATTACAAAAGAATAAATAATTTAGATAAAGTAAACGATGTTGAGATACAAAAAAGCAACATTTTATTATTAGGTCCAACAGGATGTGGAAAAACATTATTAGCTCAAACTCTTGCAAAAGTTTTAAATGTTCCATTTGCAATAGCAGATGCAACAACATTAACAGAAGCAGGATATGTGGGTGAAGATGTTGAAAACATATTACTTAGACTAATTCAAGCAGCAGACTACAATATTGAAAATGCTGAAAAAGGAATTATATATATTGATGAAATTGATAAGATATCAAGAAAATCAGAAAATCCTTCAATAACTCGTGACGTTAGTGGTGAAGGTGTACAACAAGCATTATTAAAAATAATTGAAGGAACTAAAGCATCTGTTCCACCACAAGGTGGAAGAAAGCATCCTCATCAAGAGTTTATACAAATAAACACAGAAAATATTCTATTTATCTGTGGAGGAGCTTTTGAAGGAATTGAGTCTATTATTAAAGATAGAACTGGAAAAAATACTATAGGATTTGGAACAACAGTAGAAGCTAAAAAAGAAATAAGCCAATCAGAAATCTATAAACAAATCCTACCACAAGATTTATTGAAATTTGGTATGATACCTGAGTTCGTAGGAAGATTACCAATTGTGGCAACATTAGATGAGTTAACAAGAGAGGCTTTGATTGAGATTGTTACAAAACCTAAAAATGCTTTAGTAAAGCAATATAAGAAATTAGTTGCTTTAGATGGGGTAGACTTAGAGTTTGATAAAGAAGCTTTGGAGGTTATTGTAGACAAAGCTATAGAAAGAAAAACAGGAGCTAGAGGATTACGTTCAATTATTGAAGAAATAATGAGAGACGTAATGTATGATATACCAAGCAATAAAAAGATTGCAAAATGTATAATAACAAAAGAAACTGTTTTAGAAAATAAAAAACCAGAAATAATAATTGACGAAAATAAAAAGCCAGTTACACTTACAAAGCAAACAAATAAAAAGAAAATACGCAAAAGAGATGCATCAGAAACAGCATAATTGTAATAAAAGCTCTTAACTTTAAAATTAAGTTAAGAGCTTTTTGTATAATAGGAAAATTCTCTGAACTTTCTATTAAATAAAATAACAATATACAGAAAAGGTTATAAATAGTCCACTTTTGTTCTATTCTAAATATTATAAAATAAATACAAACTTAATAATTTCGAGAAGAAGTTATTGAATTTTGAAATTCTCTGGAACGCTTACTATCAGTACCAGTATATTCATCAGTACGAAAAGCCCCGTTATTAAGCCAACCAATTACTTTAAAATCTCTATCAAATATGATATAAGAAGTTCCCCAATATGCATATAAATTAGAACTTTTATATTCAACCGGATCTGGATCACCAAGAAGCATAACTATTTCATCATAACTCATATCAAAATCTATTAATGGTAGACTTTTATTTTTATAAGCAGGACCTTGAAGAACAGGAACATGAGTATGATTTTCCTCGGCATACTTAGTTATAAAAGAAAGCCATAAAATCAAGGCAATTAAAATTAACAATATAATAAGTGCCATTCTAATAATAAAGACTGAACGAGATCCAAAAAGAAAATCTGAATCACGTAGAGGTCTGTTATTTTCAAAATCCCACATTCTTGATTTATTTGGATTATGAGAAACTCCATAATAATTAGTAGTATATCTAGCAGACTTACCATACTTATATACATTCTCATATCTATTTTTAAAATCATTATAACGTTTTTGTACTTCAGACTCATAGGTGTCATAATATGCTGAATTTCTTAAGACGTCATCAGACTCAGGAACTTCAAGAGAACGATTATATTCTTCTCTAAGTGCAGGATCTGATAAAGTATCATAAGCATCATTTATTTCTTTTATTTTAGACTCGGCTAAATCTTTATTTCCCTCAAAAACATCAGGATGATATTTTTTTACCAAAGTCTTATATGCTTTTTTTATTTCTGAATTTGTAGCTGTATTTGAAACTCCTAAAACATCATAATAATTCATATATTTTAAAACCAATCCTCTCAAAATCTAATACATAAAAACTTCTATATAAAATGATAATATATTTTATACAGATTTACAAGCCGAAAGCAAAAGATTTTTACTGATTTTGCTTGATTTTTAAGAAAATATATAGTAAAATATTAATGCATGCAAATTACCATTACTTAGTTTGAGAAAAACCTACTCATACTCAGTGATTGGCAAATAAAAAATAAGGAGGTAGTGCGATATGACTAAAGAAAGAAAACAAGAAATAATCAACACTTATAAAAGAGAAGAGAACGATACTGGTTCACCAGAAGTTCAAATAGCTCTTTTAACAGAAAGAATTTCTGAATTAACAGAACACTTAAAAGTTCATCCAAAGGATAACCATTCAAGAAGAGGACTTTTAAAAATGGTAGGTAAAAGAAGAAATTTACTTAACTATTTAGCAAAAAAAGACATTCAAAGATACAGAGATATAGCTCAAAAGTTATCTTTAAGAAAATAAAAAACAGCGTAGCTAT
>USQZ01000086.1 GCA_900556975.1 uncultured Clostridium sp.
CACTTCGTTCGTTTGGTCCCTGCGCGGTGATTCAAAAATTTTATATGTATTTTTCGTTTTCTACAATATTAAACTATAATATTAAATTTATTTTTTTCTTCTATTTATAATATAAGTACTTCCCATTACTGATTTTGCTTGGTGTTTTACTTGCGCTCCTACTTCACCAATTTCTAGTGTATTCTTAAATCTGCCTGGTGTAATTTCAACAACTCCTATTGAAATTGATGTCAATGGAAATTGTTCTATAATTCCTCTTCTATTTGCAACTTCAATATATCCTTTTTGAACATCTTCATCGCTATAGTAGCCTAATACATATGTATCAAAATCTGAAATTATATTTTTACAAATTCTTTCATAATCTGTTGGTCCAGTGATTGCGACAAAATCATCTCCACCTATATGTCCAATAAAACTATCTTCCGTTCCCATTTTGTGAACATTTTCAACAATTGTTCTTGCTGTAAATTTTATTATTTCGTCTCCATTTGAGAAACCATACGTATCATTATAGGCTTTGAAATTGTCGAGATCAAAATAAAACATTGCAAATTGTTCTTTGTTTAATAATCTCTTTTTCATTTCTGCTTGTATCTGAACATTTCCTGGTAGTCCCGTAAGTGGACTTATACGTCTATTATTTTGTAACAAATTCAAGATATTTCTTACAGTATAATAAAAATATTCTCTATCTATTGGTTTTAAAATAAAATATTCTATGGATTGTTCAAGTATTTTTATTCTATGCTCTTTTTCCCATTCGGATGAAATAACAACAATTGGCGTGATGCTGTTATCTTCGTTTTCTCTAATGCTTCTGCATAGTTCTACAATATCTACGTCAATTGTGTCCTCATCTATAATTATCATATCTGGAATATTTTTTAATGCAATATTTAGTTCTTCTGTTTTAACAGATTTAAATTGATAATCTACATCGTCTTTAAAAATTTGTTTCAATATATTTAACACATTTTGCGTATTATCAATTATATAAATATCTTGAATCATTTCTTTCTCCTTTGTTTTTATGATTTCTTTTCGTCTTTGTTATTTAAAAATTTAGATATAGCCTCTGAACTCATTGTTGGGAATGCTTTCTTTAATCTTGCCAATCTTCTTTCCAATTTTTCTTGTATTTGTTGTTGTTTAGCTTTTAATTCTTCTAATAGCTCATCTCTGCTCTTAAGTTCTGGTATTTTCTTAATATGTTGATATCCGTGATATATTTTAAGATTTTTAAGTTTGTCCAAATTGTGTGGTGCTTTAATTTCAATTGTAGCCATTTTCCTTTTGATTTTATCAGTAACTTGTTCCCAATTTTTAAGTTTAATGTTAATTTTAATCAATCCAATTGTAGTAATTATTGTATCAACTATCATCACTATCAATCCTGTGCCAACTGCTATTTGCAAATAATTTATTGGAATTAGGTCAACACACTTTTCGACCAAAGGATGTATTCCCTTCATAAAGACAATTCCTAAAATTCCCCAATACATTGAATTTAATAGACATACTCTTCCTTGTATATTAAATTTTCTTTTAGAGTAATCCCAATATTTTGTTTTAAAAGCGATTTCTAAAAATAATCCTACTACATATTCAAAAACAGATAATACAATTAATCCAAATAGGAATAATACAAATATATTATCTGTTACATCTTTTAATGACAAATACATAATCATTGCACCGTAACCATATATTGGGCATATAGGTCCATGTAGGAATCCGCTATTTATTATTTTTTTCTGTAGTACTGATTTATATGTGGATTCTAGTAGCCATCCAATAAAAGAATAAATTAAAAAATATGCACATAATGTTACAATTTCATTCATAAGCAATCTTGTTCCTTTCTAAGGGATTCGATTTGGTTAGAAGAGAATTAAATTTTTGTAAAGTATTCTTTTTTACATAAATTATAATTCTTTTTTAACCTATTCTTTAATAAATTATTGTTTAACGTATTCACATTCTCCTGAATCTTCAGTGTATACTTCTTCTTGTGTTGCATATGCTTTTACTTTAATAGTATTTTTTCCTTCAACACATTTTAATTCTAATTCATATTCTTTAACATCCTCTGGATTATCAAATTCTTTTTCAAAACTTTCTCCATTAAACTCATATTCTATTCTTTTTATTCCTTTTGAATATGATATGTTTGCATATATTTTACTAAAATCACTTTCAGCTGTGAAGCTTATTTTAGGAGTTCCTGCATATAAATCAATTTTCTTGTTGTATGCTCCTGTATTGTTTGCTTTATCTACTGCTGAAATTATTATATTGTTTTCTTCTGCATCACTAAGAGGTATTGTTGCTTTTATTGTTTTTGAATCAGTTCTATCAGTAATTTCTGTTTCTGCTGCTCCATTAATTGAATAAATTACTTTTGAAATTTCTGTTTCATCTACTGCTGTTACAATTAAATTTTTTCCTTGTACTTTTACATTTATTTCTGGTTTGATTTTATCTACTCCAATATCTGTGCTGTATGATTGAATATATTTTGTAATGACGTTATTTCTTGTTGTTACTGTAACTAGTATTGTATTGTTTCCTTTTGGGATTCCTATATTGTCTAATTTCATTTGGTTTCCGCCATTACCTTTTACTGGATCAAAATGTCCAAGTGCTTTTATTTCGTCATCGTTTTGTAATTCGTCGTCTTGATCGTCTGCTGAGTCACTTGAATTGCTTGCACTGCTTTCATATTGGTCAATTTCATCTGCTGTGACATTTCCTCTATACCATTGATATGCTACGCTTTCTATTGCTTCTGAGTATGTAACTTGTATAGATAAAATGTCTTCGTTGGCGTTTATTGTAATTTGTGGTCCTTGGTTTTGGCCTGCATATGATGAATTTATTATTTTATTATTTTCAACTATTGAGTATCCTGCTTTTCCTATAAAGCATATTGCAAATATTATGATTAGTATTGCATATACTCTGATTATTTTTTGTGTGTCTTCAGGATTTTTTCTTGCTTTTACTTTTTTTGGTCCACTATGGTCTAATATTTGATTCAATTAAATCATTCCTTTCTTGCATATGGAATATTAATTCCATTTACACGTCAAAATTATAACATATTGGTTTACAAATTCAAACCATTTTTTCAAAATTATTCCGTAATGTGGTTTTAGATTTTTATGAATAATATAATTTTATATAAAAAAGAAAAATACATATAAAATTTTTGAATCACCGCGCAGGGACCAAACGAACG
>USQZ01000087.1 GCA_900556975.1 uncultured Clostridium sp.
GTTTTTCCCTAACCTTCTAAACGAAGTTTAGTAGGTGGGAAAATATTTTAGCAAGAAACTAAAAAATCAATATAATATTTTCTTTTTTCTATAATTAATATTTGAAAAAGACCACGTTACCTAAGTAACGCGGTCTCTTTTTTCAACTACCACTGGAGATACTTAAGCTTTTTGGCCAGCTCAAGTACTCTTTCTTTTAAAATTTCGTTGCTCTTTTTCTCTTCCTCGGTAAAGTATTCTTCCGGAATCTTCTTTAACTCCATAACAAATATTTTGCCTATGTCCTTCGGTGTAAACATTATTCGCTGTGTTCCACTGAAGCATTCCTGACCATATAAGTTATGATAATCTGGCTGATTCTTCCTATCTTTTATCTGACTAAAATCCAGTACTTTAGAAGATTTATCAGTTAATTCAGATATTAACAGATATGTTCTTAAGCAATCCTCACACAGGATTAAAATATCCCGTTCTCTTTCAACTGTGGCAATTTTGCATAACCAAAGTTGGTCTAAGCTATAGAATTCCATATGCCATTCCCCCCATAAAGATATAAGGTATACTTAAGTTACACTATGTTATTTATTTTAACACAAATATCTTTTTTTTACAAGTTTTTCAAATTTATGCATTTTTATACTTTAATTTTGTTCATGATTTTCGTTTTCTTTTTTGCTTTTTCTAAAGCTTGTCATCTCGTTTGAAATTATATTTTTTACTGTAGATACTAGCTTTTGTACAATTTCTGAAATTACTTTTTTACTTTCATCATCTAGATTTTTGTATCTTCCTAGCATTAATCTAATATTCAAAAACCAATTCTTTTTTAATTCTGAAAAGTATTCTACCTCTGTAGTATTTAATATATCAAAAGCTGTGTCTATTACTATCCCTCTTTGCTCAGGAGTAATATTTATAAGCCATTCTTTTAATGTCTTATCAAAGATTTCACTTCCGTTTGTAACTTTTTCTAAGCAAATAAATTCTTTTCCTTCTAATTGCCAACTATATAAATCATGTTGCATTATTCCCTTTTGGATACTTTGAACTACAGTATACTTTTCTTCATGATTCAATAGTCGTCCAATTACAGATGACTGTGGAATATATGTATGTACTTTAGGTAGTATTTCTTTATATTCTTTAGTTTTTATAATTTCATCATCAAAACCTGGTCCATCATTATTATAAATATTTATAATTCTTTTTTTTACTTTTGAATTTGTGAACATCGCTGCATAAACAGCCAAATTTCCACCCTTAGAATGACCGCCTATTCTTATTAGCCTTTTATATTTTTTTGAAACCATATTTAAATATTCAACTGCGTCTTTTTGAGAAGCAATATGGCTTTTGAAGCACATATTAAAATCTTCTTTCCATCCTACAATTGTAGCATCTGTTCCTCTGTATGTTACAAATATTGTATTGTCAGGTAAAATAACAGTAGTTGCTGAGAATTGTTTTTCTTGTTCTGCATTAATTTTATTAACATATTGAGTTACACTCATTTTCCCGAATCTTTCAGATTTTCCCATAAGAGGAAATAGTTCATTATCATCTTCCCATAATATTTTCATTGTGCTTTTATCTGCTTTTTCAAATCGTTTACTTAACTCCTCAACTGTAGCTTCTTCATTTGGTTGTATTAATTGATCAAAAGGAAAATATGATAATCGGGTTAATATTAATGCATCTATTTCATTAAACTTTGATTGCTTTAATGTTAAATCTCCTCTCCATTTAACATATTCACATACATTTGACATATATTGTTCCTCCTAGTATTTTTCTTTTGCTATATCTTGATTCTATTCAAAATCTTTGCAGATACTGTCTCTATGATATTTCTTTGCATTTAATTCTTCTTTTAAAACTATCGAATTTTGTAGGTCTATATCATATGTATTTGCTAAACATGCCACATAATATAAAACATCATATAGTTCTTCTTCTACTGTTCCTTTTATGCTATTATCCTTCATTCTGAAGTCTTTTCTAATGCACTCTCCTAGTTCTCCAACTTCTTCTACCAATTTTATAAAATATCTTTCTTCTGGTTTACTATCTCCAATAGGTAATGTATCAATTTTCTTTATTGATTTTTGCAATTGCTTTAATGTTATATCTTTCATTTTATATCTCCTAAATTTTTATTTTAAATTTTTTTCTTGATTATAATATCACATATATTAGCTTTTTTTCAATATTTAATGTATATCAAAAAGTTATTCTGTTTGTTATAATGCAATAAAAGAGATAATCACTTTGATTATCTCCTTAAAAATAATTATAACTTTTAATCTTCTTAATCTAAGTTTCTCAATATTTTATCTTTATATATTTTTCTTTTTTGCTTATATTCAATTTAAATTTCAATATTCCAAAAGCTTAATTTTCCTTTGGCTGGAATATTATCAATCTTCTTAACGCTACTTAATTTAAAGGCATATCCCTATTATTTTTATATATTATTACTTTCAATATATATAAGCAATAAAAAAAAGATAATCACATAAGTGATTATCTTTTTTTGGCTCCTCTTGTTGGACTCGAACCAACGACCTATCGGTTAACAGCCGAGCGCTCTACCGACTGAGCTAAAGAGGAATATATAAAAATTGGCGACTCCATATTTTCCCAAAGACGTTAGTCTTAAGTATCTTCTGCATCATAGGGCTTAACTGCTGTGTTCGGTATGGGAACAGGTGTACCCCCTATATCATCGTCACCAATATGTTTAAGTATATTATTTTTCATAACACACTCAAAAATACATAATGTAAAAGTTAAACTAAAATCAGTCGCACTTAAATCCATTTTTATCTTGGTCAAGCCCTCGACCTATTAGTAATGGTCCGCTACATGTATTACTACACTTCTACTCCCATCCTATCTACCTTGTAGTCTTCAAGGGGTCTTACTAACTTATCGTTATGAGATATCTTATCTTGAGGTGGGCTTCACGCTTATATGCTTTCAGCGTTTATCCCGTCGGAACTTGGCTACCCAGCTATGCTTCTGGTGAAACAACTGGTGCACCATCGGTTCCTTCACCCCGGTCCTCTCGTACTAGGGGCAACTCCTCTCAAATATCTTACGCCTGTGATAGATAAGGACCGAACTGTCTCACGACGTTCTGAACCCAGCTCGCGTACCGCTTTA
>USQZ01000088.1 GCA_900556975.1 uncultured Clostridium sp.
CATAAATATTATTTATATGTTTCGTAATTGCTGGTCGTTTAACATTAAAAAGTGCCGCTAATGCTTCAGTATTTAACCACACGTCTTCATTTTCTAATAGCACTTCTACTTTTGTATTACCTTCTTCATCATTATAAAATAAAATATTTTTCTCATTTCCAATTAATTTTTCTTTCAAATTAACATCTCCTAATCCAAATATAATAAATTCTTATCTAATTAATATAATACTATTTTTACGAACATTTGTATTGTATCATGTATATACTTGAATTTCAATATTTTTACATGCAATAATTATATTAAAAAAAGTGCATCCAGATTATTACACTGGATTGCACTTTTTTATTATATTATATAATTACGCATTTTTTCCACAACAGTTTTTATACTTTTTTCCACTTCCACATGGGCACAAGTCATTTCTACCTACTTTAGGTCCTTCATTAACTATTGGAGCTTTTACTTTTTTCTTTTCTTCTTGTGCAAGTTCAGGATTGATCATTCCATCAATATCTTCTCTTCCTTCACCTGTAATTTTAACTGTGCTTCTTCTTTCATATCCTTCACGTTTCTTTACGCACATTAAAATTTTAGCTACTTCTAATTTGATGCTATTGATCATTTCTTCAAACATGTCTGAACCTTCAATCTGATATTGAATAACAGGATCTTTTTGTCCATAAGCACGAAGTCCAATACCATTTTTTAATTCATCCATTGCATCAATATGATCCATCCATTTTGAATCAACAACTTTTAATAAAACAATTCTTTGAAGCTCTTTGAATGGTTCTTCTCCGATTTCTTCTTTCTTTGCTTCATATATTGCTAATGCTTTTTCTTGCATTTCAGCTAGTACTTCATCAGCATCAACTTTATCTTTCTTTAATGAATCTAATTCTTTTATATTTAATCCGTTTTGTACTTCAATTAAGAAAGCAGCTGTATCAGGATTTTTCTCTGAAAGCTCAGCTCTATAAGTATCAACTATTAAAGCACAAGCTTCTCTTATCATATTTTTAATTGATTCTGTAACATCTTCTCCATCAAGAACTTCTCTTCTTTGTTTATAAATAATCTCTCTTTGAGTATTCATAACATCATCATAGCTTAATACGTGTTTTCTGATTGAGAAGTTTCTACTCTCAACTTTCTTTTGAGCAGATTCAACAGCTTTTGAAATTGGCTTAAATTGAATTGGCATATTTTCATCAGCTTTTAATGCATTATATACAGCAGTAACTTTGTCACCACCAAATATTTTCATTAAATCATCATCAAGTCCAATATAGAATATTGATTCTCCTGGATCTCCTTGACGTCCACTACGTCCACGTAACTGGTTGTCAATTCTTCTTGATTCATGTCTTTCTGTACCAATGATTTTCAAACCACCAGCAGCTATAACTTTTTCTTTTTCTTCTTTTATTTGTTTTTTGAATTTTGTTTCTAATTCATTAAATGTTTTTCTAGCTTCGATAACTTTTTCGTCTTTTGTTTCATTATGAGCAGAAGCTTGATTTATAAGATCATTAGTATATCCAGCTCTCTTCATTTCTTGTTTAGCCATATATTCAGTGTTTCCACCAAGCATAATATCAGTACCACGACCAGCCATGTTAGTAGCAATTGTAACAGCACCATATTTACCAGCTTGAGCAATTATTTCAGCTTCTTTTTCATGGAACTTAGCATTCAACACTTCATGAGGAATTCCAGCTTTTTTAAGTAATTTACTTAATCTTTCTGATTTATCAATTGAAACTGTACCAACCAATACTGGTTGTCCTTTTTCATGAGATTTTTTAATATCCTCAACAACAGCATTAAATTTAACTTTTTCATTTTTATATATGATATCATTCATATCTTTTCTAGCAACTGGTAAGTTTGTAGGAATACAAACAACATCCAAATTATAAATCTCTCTGAATTCTTCTTCCTCTGTCTTTGCAGTACCAGTCATACCAGATAATTTGTTGTACATTCTAAAGTAATTTTGGAATGTAATATTTGCTAAAGTTTTTTGTTCATCAGCAACCTTTACACCTTCTTTAGCTTCAATTGCTTGATGTAATCCAGCATTATATCTTCTTCCATACATAATTCTACCTGTGAATTCATCAACGATTAAAACTTCTCCATCTTTAACGATGTAATCTTTATCTCTCTTCATAACGCCATGTGCTTTTAAAGCTTGGTTAACATTATGAACGATATCTGTATTATCTAAATCATTGAAGTTTTCAACTTCGAAAAATTCTTCAGCTTTCTTAATACCTTTTTGTGTTAATGTAGCTGTTTTTGCTTTTAAGTCTACAATGTAATCATATTTTTCATTATCTTCTAATTGAGCTTCATCTTTAATATCTTCTTCAATAATAACTTTTGCTTGTAATCTTTTTACAAAATCATCAGCTCTTTTATATAAATCAGATGATTTATTTGCTCTACCAGATATGATAAGTGGTGTTCTAGCCTCATCAATCAAGATACTATCGATCTCATCAACAATTGCATATTCTAATCCCCTTTGAACCATATCTTCTTTGTGAATAACCATGTTATCTCTCAAATAATCGAATCCATATTCATTATTTGTTCCATATGTTATATCACATGCATATGCTTTTTGTTTATCTTGTTGATTCATTCTTGAAATATTTAATCCAACAGATAAACCTAAGAATTTATATAATTTACCCATCCACTCACTATCTCTCTTAGCTAGGTAATCATTAACTGTAATTACATGAACACCTTTTCCTGTAAGTGCATTTAAGTATACTGGCAATGTAGCAACTAAAGTTTTTCCTTCACCAGTTTTCATTTCGGCAATTCTACCTTGATGTAATATAATACCACCAATTAATTGCACATCGAAATGTCTCATTTCTAGAACTCTTTTTGATGCCTCTCTTACAACTGCAAATGCTTCTGGTAAGATATCATCAAGAGTTTTTCCATCAGCTAATTGTTTTTTAAAATAATCTGTTTTAGCTCTTAACTCTGCATCTGATAATTTTTCCATTTCAGGTTCTAAACTATTAATTTTGTTTACTATAGGTTGAACTCTTTTTACTTCTTTTTCACTATAAGATTTAAATAAAC
>USQZ01000089.1 GCA_900556975.1 uncultured Clostridium sp.
TGAATTTCTTTAATTGATCAGCATTTTTATAATCTAATTCAAAGTTTTTGTCACTACAAAGTACGCAAACTTTTTTTCTTGCTTTTCTGAATTTTGGATTGAAATCATCATCCATGTTATTTCTATTGTTGTTTCTTCTATTCTTCTTGTCTGCCATTTCTAAAACCCCCAATCTTCTCAAAATTTACTAGAATGGTAAATCATCATCTGATGAAACTTGGAATTCTTGGCTTCCAGAAACTGCTGTTCCGAAAGTATTTTCAAAGCTATCTCCAGCTCCATCTCTTCTACTATCTGCAAAGTAAGCTTCTTCAGCTATTACCTCTGTAACATAGTGTTTTTGTCCTTGATCATCATCCCAATTTCTTGTTTGAATTCTACCTATAATTCCAACCTGTTGACCTTTTTTGAAATATTTACTGCAGAATTCACCTGTTTTACTCCAAGCAACTACTGGTATAAAGTCAGCTTGTCTCTCTTCACCTTGTCTTGCAAATCTTCTATTTACAGCTAATGTGAATGATGCTACTAGAGTATTGTTTGTTTGTGTATATCTTGTTTCTGGGTCTCTTGTTAATCTTCCCATTAAAACTACTTTGTTCATTTTTCCACCTTCCTAATTAAAGGTATTTTATATACGATTAATCTTCTTTTCTTATTGTGATAAATTTCATTATACTATCTGTGATTCTGTAGATTCTTTCTAATTCTTTTATGAATTCTGGATTAGCTTCGAAAGTATATACAACATAATATCCTTCTGATTGTTTTTTGATTTCATAAGCTAATTTTCTTTTTCCCATTTCATCTACGTTTTCAACTTTTCCATTATTATTGTTTATTAAATCTGTAAATTTTGTTATTACATCTTTAATTCCTTGTTCATCTAAACTTGGATTAATAATGATAACGCTTTCATATTTATTCATTATTTCCACCTCCTTCTGGATCTATAACCCGCATATTTTTATTGCGAGTAAGGTTAACGTTGATTATTTTAACACAATTTTTGTAATTATGCAAGTGATTTTAAATTTTTTTCTCTATGCTGGACAAAAGCCGACTATTTATACCATTTGTACCAATTATAACATTTTTAAGCCAGCCGTGTCTTTGTTCATGCACGAAATTTGTTTTGCAAATTTCTGTGCATTATTATTTTTAAATAACCATGATAAATAATAGAGCTGTTAAGAGAACTTTTCTATGTATACAAAAAAACATCGTTCATTACAAATAAACGATGCTTTTAATTTATATTCTATTTTGTTTTTACATCTATTGATTCAATTCTGATATCTTCAACTGGTACTGATAGTTCTCCTGAGCTAGATTGTGTTTTCTCTACTTGGGCAATCTTATCAACTACATCCATTCCGGATACAACTTGTCCGAAAACTGTATAACTTTTGTATAAGCTTAAGTATCCGCCATATTTTAAATATGCATTAATTAATCCTTCTGGATATCCATATGTCTTTAGGCTTTTTGCTTGTGTATCATCTGCATTGGCTTGTACAATAAAGAATTGGCTTCCTAATGTTGAAGTACCTGTTCCTGCACTTGCCATACAAAGTGCTCCTCTATATGGAACTAAGCTTTGGTCAATTTCTTCTTCAAAACCTTTTCCCCATATGCTTTCTCCTCCAGTTCCATCGCCTTTTGGATCACCACCTTGAATCATAAAATCTTCCATTACTCTATGAAATTTAACACCATTGTAATATCCTTCTTTTGCATGTGTTAAGAAATTCTCAACTGCTTTTGGTGCTTTATCTTCGAAAAATTTAAATGTTATATCACCATAATTTTTTACATGCATTACTGCAATAGTTTCACCAGCTTTTGGCTCTGCCATTTGCTCTTCTGCTGCAGATTCATAATCGAAAGAATCATCATCATCTGTGCTTTCTGTACTATTTGAAGTACTGTTAGTTACGCTATTGTTGCTTGAATTATTTGTATTTGTTGTATTTTTTTCTTTCCCATCATCAGATATTATTACTCCTGCAATTATAATAAATGCAATAACAGCAACAATTCCAATAATAATATACGTTGTTTTACTCTCCAAAATAACCTTCTCCTTTTCTTTTGATTTGTAGATTTCTACATATTAAAAATAATATATCAAATAAAATTTAATGTCAATTATAAGATTTTTCTCCTAGAAATCCACATATTTCTTTATTTTTGTTGACAAATCATGCACCCTATGTTAAAATATGTAACTGTAATCCGCTTAATTAAGGTTCCATAAATGTTAGATTTATTCTAACTACCTATATGTAAGGATTAGCGAGTATACGAAAAAGGGAGGTGTACTTAAATGTACGCAATTATTGAAGCATGTGGAAAACAATACAAAGTAGCAGAAGGAGATGTTGTATTTTTTGAAAAATTAGATGCAGAGGAAGGAAAAAAAGTTACTTTTGATAAAGTAATCTTAGTTTCAAACGAAGGAAAAGTAGAAGTTGGAAATCCTTATGTTAAAAGTATGAAAGTTGAAGGAAAAGTTGTTTCACACGGTAAAGGTAAAAAAATCATTGTTTTCAAAATGAAAGCTAAAAAGAATTACAGAAGAAAACAAGGACATAGACAACCATACACAAAAGTTGAAATAACAGCTATCAAATCAACAGCAAGAAAAACAGCAGCTAAAGCTGAAGAAAAAGTAGAAGCATAGTTCTACATAATTAATTAAAAAGATTTTAATTAAGAGAAACATATAAAACTAATAGCTATTTATAAAAAGTTATAAAAAGCTAGGCGAAAGGAGTGAGATAAATGGCTCATAAAAAAGGTCAAGGTAGTTCACACAACGGACGTGAGAGTGAATCTAAACGTCTTGGAGTAAAAAGAGCAGACGGACAATTCGTATTAGCTGGAAATATCTTAGTTAGACAAAGAGGAACAAGAGTATATCCAGGAGTTAACGTTAAAAAAGGTAGTGACGATACACTTTATGCAGTAGTAGACGGAACTGTAAAATTTGAAAGAAAAGGTAGAGACAAAAAACAAGTTAGTGTTTACCCAGTAGAAGCATAGTTTATAAATTTGGTTACAAAAGT
>USQZ01000090.1 GCA_900556975.1 uncultured Clostridium sp.
CTTGTCCGAAGGGCAAGAAGGTGGAACTAAGAAGAATTAAAACAATCGGAATTTATGGAGGTGTTTAGAATGAAACAGAAAGTACCTATGATATGCAACATTGTGAGTCTCATTCTGTTGATTGTATTTGTTATTAAGAGCATCGTTGATTATACTCAATACTCAACATCGCTAAACTCTGCGCCTTTTTATTTGTGGGTGTTAGTAAATGCTTTGTTTTTGGTAATTCCTGCAATTATTTTGTTCATTATTGGTTTCATTGTAAAGAAAAAACAGTAAACAATTCCAGTTTGTAGAGCATGTAGAAATGATGTATTTCTAATTTAAAACATATAATATTGAAGAAAGGTACAAAAATAAATATATTATTTTGAAGAAAAGCACATACTATAAAATGCTCATATTGGAGAAAAGTGCAATTATTGTATAATAAATATTAGTGTAAATGGCAGGTGGTCTTATAACAAGATTATTTGCCATTTTTGGATTCGAAGCTGGAAGAAGCATTATTGGATTTTGAAAAAGGTTATCTGAAATGACACATTAAATGAAAAAAGAGGGAACAATATCTTTAAAATGTCAAAATGATACTTGAGAACTACTACCTATGGATGTATAATGAATGAAAAAAAAGGGCACAATATCCTTAAAATGTCATAATTGGAGGCTGAAATGGAAATTAGAAGAGATATATACCTCAAAAAGTTAATAAATAGAATGCATAACGGAATGATTAAAGTGGTTACAGGGATAAGACGGTCAGGAAAGTCATATTTATTATTTACAATATTTAAGGATTACCTTTTGTCTGAAGGTGTAGATGAGGATCATATTATTTCAATAGAATTAGATCGTTTAGAAAATAAAAAATATAGGAATCCCTATGTGATTTTAGAGCAAATTAGATCTCAGTTAATAGACAGTAAAGATTATTATATTTTTCTTGATGAAGTTCAGTTATTAGATCAATTTGAAGATGTATTGAATTCTCTTCTTCATATAAGAAATGTTGATGTATATGTAACAGGTAGTAATTCAAAATTCCTGTCTAAAGATATCATCACTGAATTTAGAGGTAGAGGTGACGAAGTGCATGTGTATCCGGTAAGTTTTCGGGAATACATGACAGTTTTTAATGGTGATAAATATGAAGGTTGGAGTTCTTATGTGAGATTTGGAGGACTGCCATTAACAGTTACAATGAATTCGGATGAACAAAGAGTGGAATATTTGACCAGATTGTTTGAAGAGACTTATATAAAAGACATTATTGAACGTAATCATATTGAAAAAAAACAAGAACTGAATGATTTAATTAACGTTTTAGCATCGGGAATAGGTTCGCTTACTAATCCATCAAAAATCGTGGCTACATTTAACAGTGTTATTCAGTCAGATATAAGCCTAAACACCGTACGTAGTTATATTGAACATTTAGAGGATGCGTTTATTATATCAGAGGCAAACCGATATGATGTGAAAGGAAGAAAATATATAGGAACTCCCTTAAAATATTATTTCGAAGATGTTGGTCTTAGAAATGCAAGGCTCGGATTCAGACAGGTTGAAGAGACTCATCTTATGGAGAATATTATTTATAATGAACTTAGAGTCAGAGGTTTTTCTGTTGATGTAGGTGTTGTAATGAAAAGAAAAAGGACGAAAGCCGGAGTTCAGGAAAAGAAGCAATTGGAAATTGATTTTATAGCAAACCAAGGAAGCAGACGATATTATATTCAGTCTGCATTTAGTATTCCTGATGAGGAAAAAAGGAAACAGGAAAAGGCATCGCTCATAAATGTTGGAGATTCTTTTAAAAAGATAATTATCGTAAAAGATGTAGTAAAACCTTGGCATGATGATGATGGCATATTAACTATTAGCCTATATGATTTCTTGTTAGATGAGAAAAGCTTGGAGTTATAACAAGCAATTTGATTGAAAATATGTTTTATGATACTTGTAAATTTCTATAGTTGAATAAATCGAAAATTGGAGGAATGGTAATGGTACTTGAAACAGCGCGGTTACTATTAAGGGAATATACTTTGGCAGATATTGACGTACTGTTTGAAATCCTGTCCGATGCAGAAACCATGCAGCATTATCCTAAAACTTATGACGAAGAGATGACAAAGCACTGGATTGAATGGAATATTCAGAATTATCAAAAATATGGTTTTGGTATATGGGCTGTAATCTTAAAGGAAAATGGCAAATTTATTGGCGATTGTGGGATGACCATTCAAAGTATCGATGGAGAATTGCTTCCTGAAATTGGATATCACATTCATAAGAGATATTGGAGAAAAGGATTTGGGAGCGAAGCTGCAAGAGCGGTTAGAGACTGGGCATTCGAAAATACGGAATATAATTGTTTGTACTCCTATATGAAATATACAAATGTTGGATCATATTCTACCGCGATTGCAAATGGAATGAAAAAGGTAAAGGAGTATCCCGATGCAAAGAATGAGATTTCATACGCGTATGCTATAACACGAGAAGAATGGAACCAACTTAACCGATAAATCGGTATTTATTGTATTGTTGACAAGAGAGTTATATAATGTGGACATGAAAATTAAAAAATTATAATTTGGAGGTAAAAAACATGATGAAACTCGATATTTTTGTTGATATGATGACGGGACACTTTAATAATAAAGAGCAGTTTGATAATATGCAGAGAGAAGGGAAAACATATCCTTATGCAGAACACATTAATACAATTTGTAATGAAAAAATTTTGAATCTTCCTAAAGATTTTAATGGTAAATTTGTTGTTGAAGAAAGCTACTATGAGACAA
>USQZ01000091.1 GCA_900556975.1 uncultured Clostridium sp.
TTCTTTTAAATTTTTCTGTTCAAATTTTAACATTAATATTTTTTTATATCAATAGTTTTTTAGATAATCCGCTTTGTACCCAAATTTCTATAAAAAGATGAAATTACTTTTTTCTTTTACTTATAATTCGAAATATCTGGTTCAATAAAATCTTTATCTGTTACTACATTATATTCATAAACCGCTTCTATTGGTGTTGCTGAATTTTGTGAACTATCAACTTGACTCGAACCAATCATCAATCCTGTAGATTTATCGAAATAAACTCTTTCATATTTTCCACCTGTCACTATAGGCAAATTATTTATATAATAACATTCTTTATCTCTAAATGTTGTAGACTTTATTGTCGTACCAAATGAATATTTTAATAGTTCTTTAATATTAGCATTATATAGCACACTATCTTTAAAAAGTTCTCTATTCATTGTCACATTTTCGCGTACTGATTTATTATCTCCATTTTCTATATAAGTTGTTCCTTTATATTCATTATCATTTATTTTTTGCGCATATGTTGTCTCCGTAACAATTCCATCTTCTGTTTCCATTGTATATGTAAATTTATTTTTGTCATCCATTTTGAATTGTTCCATTTTCAAAATATGACCTTCTGTATAGTAATATTCCATAATATGATAATTATTAGTTGACTGATTTGGTTGAGATATTTCTGATATTTCTTTCAGTATGTTATATTTTGTAATCCATTTTCCTGCTGAAATAGCTACTATCAAAACTATAACTAGAATAAGTAAAATTTTTAGTATATTAAGATGTCTTTTATATTTTTTTAGAAAGTTTACTTCTTTAGTTTGATTAGAATTAGAATTTATTTCTTCATTTAGGTCATTGTATAAACGTCTGCAATTTTCACAACTGGATATATGATTTTCAATAAATTCATTAGATGCTTCATTGGTAACATGTTCGATATAATTTGGTAATAAATCATAGACAATTCCACATTCATTTTTCATTTTCATAGTAATCAACTCCTTTCATTTTTTCCTTGCAACGATAAAATGTTACTCTCGTCCAGACTTCCGATTTATCTAAAATAATAGAGATTTCCTTAAAAGTAAGATTTCCAACAACTCTTAGATATACAACTTTTTTAGCTTCCTTATTCAAATCTCGTGTAGAATCCTTAAAAAACTGATCTGCTAAAACATTATCTGTAAATTCTGGACTTTCTAAATTAAAAATATCATCGATATTTACACTATTATACTTCTTGCTTTTTTTATAATGGTCATAGTAGAGATTTTTAGCAATTGAGCATAACCAAACTGAGATTTTAGAATTATTTTGAAATTGATTAATATTTTTTATTGCTTTATAAAATGTCTCTTGCGTTAGGTCTTCTGCTAAATCTGCGTCATGTGTAAGGCAAAGCAAAAACTTATATATAGTTGTAAAATAATTTTTATATAGTTCTTCAATATCTAGCACGATTTACCTCCTTTTTTATATGACGTCAAAAAGCATTAGATTGTTACACAAAAATGTAAAAAAATACAAAACTTAGCATATTATAAGATTAATTATAACAATAAACTATAATTACCTCAAAAAAATACTGGTGACTTTTTATCACCAGTATGATTTATTTTTATTTTGTTAAATTGTATGCATCTTCTGCTATTACAATTTCTTCATTTGTAGGTACTATGTAAATATCAACTTTTGAATCATCGCTTGATATTTTATATTCTTCTCCTCTTGTTAGATTTCTTTCTTTATCTAATTTTATTCCGAAGCATTCTAAGTATCCACAAATTCTTTCTCTTTCTTCGAATCCATTTTCTCCGATTCCACCTGCAAATGTTATTACATCGACCCCGTTTAGAGTTACGATAAATTTTGCAATATATTGTGCAATTATGTATGCTCTACTTTCTAGTGCTAGGATTGATCTTTCATCTCCTTCTGCTGCTGTTCTTTCTATATCTCTAAAGTCTGTTGAAACTCCTGATACTCCCCAAGCTCCTGATTCTTTGTTCATTATTCTTAACATTTCGTCTGGTTGAATATCATATAATTTCATTACTGTTGGTATGATTGATGGGTCAACGTCTCCACATCTTGTTCCCATTGGAACGCCTGCTAGTGGCGTTAGTCCCATTGTTGTGTCTATTGATTTTCCATCTTTAATTGCGCATAGTGATGCTCCTTGTCCAAGATGGCAGTTTATTACTTTTAAATCTTTTCTTCCAAGAATTTCTGATATTCTGTTTGCAACATATCTGTGTGAAATTCCATGGAATCCATATTTTCTTATTTTATAGTCTTCATAGTATTTATATGGTAATTGATATATAAATGCTTTCTCTGGCATTGTTTGATGGAATGATGTATCGAACACTGCTACCATTGGTACGTTTGGTAACAATTTTTGACATGCATATATTCCAGCCAAACCTGCTGGGTTATGTAATGGTGCTAATGTTATACATTCTTTTATAGTTTCTATTACATCATCATTTATTACAACTGATTCTTTGAATTTTTCTCCTCCGTGTACAATTCTGTGTCCTACTGCTCCAATTTCATCAAAGCTTTTTATAACTTTGTATTCATCGCTTACTAGCAGTCTTAAGATTTCTCCTATCGCTTCTTCAAAATCTCTTGCAGGATGTTCGATTACTGTTTTTTCTCCTCTTACATTAAATCGTAGCGAAGATCTTGCACCTCCTATTCTGTCATAGTGTCCTTTCATAATTCTTTCGTTTTTCTCCATATCGATTAATTGACATTTCAAAGATGAACTTCCACAGTTTAAAACTAAAACTTTCATAT
>USQZ01000092.1 GCA_900556975.1 uncultured Clostridium sp.
CCAGCATAGCTGGCGGTTGTTGTTTCACTTCGTTTCACAAAGCTAAAGGCGTAATGCAAAAGAGCTATGTTTCCATAGCTCTTTTTTCTTGTTATTTGGTCGGTGTGCCCCTTCCGACATTTCTTTTGACCTATTACTAGGTGCGTAGCAGCACAATCTCTACTTCAAATAACTCTACTTATTGTATGTTTATAATAACATTTTTATTCCATTTTGTAAATAGTATTATTCTTTTCTCTAGCCTTTTTCAAATTTTTTTCTCTTATTATCCAAGCTGTCATTATTGAATTACTAGGATGTTCTTCACTATTAGTAGTATTCAATTTTATAACAATATTTAAATTGTTTTTATTTAATTTACCAATAAAAAAATAATGTATCTTTATTTTTATTGTCTTCTAGCACTTCATCTGGATTTTCAATAATCCTAGCTATATTTTTCATTATAATGTTATAGTCATTTTGATGATTTCTAAAAATATGTATTCTTCTCTCATTTGTTAGTACTATATCTTCTGACTTTATTTTACTCGCATATTTTCCTATTTTATTTTTGTCTATTTTTCCTATTAGCAATAATCTATATCCTTTTTATTTATTTTCCAAAAATTGTATCACATATGTAAACATTTGTCGAGTACTTTTCCATATTTTGTTATAACATTAGTGCATTATCTTTAAGTTGTTTTATGTATACTTTGGTATTTGACTATATTTTGATTTATGATAAAATGATAATATATTAAATTAACAGAAAAATAATATTTATATACTAATATTGATTTCTTAAGAAAGGATGTGAAATTTATGATTAATGAAAAACAAGAAATACTTGCAACAGTCAACACTTTACCAGAAGATACTACTTGGGATGATGCGATTTATACTTTATATCTACATTCCAAATTGCAAAAAAGCCAAGATGATATAAAAAATGGTAATGTTTTGACTATTGAAGAATCTAAAGAAAGGATGAGAAAAAAATTTGCAAATTTTGATATCAAATGAGGCACATGAAGATTTTTAAATACATCTCCTGTGCCTCTATTTTGTTTTTTATTTCATCTTCTCTAACTTTTGATTTACGTTCTCTAGTAGTTCTTTGTAGTTAGCTAATTTTTCCTTTTCTTCATTTATTTTAGCTTCTGGAGCTTTATTTATGAAACCTGGATTTGAAAGCATTTTCTCTCCTCTTTGTACTTCTGATTCTAGTCTTTTCTTTTCGCCTTCTAATCTCTTTTTCTCTTCTTCAATGTCTACTAATTCTTCAAATGGAATGTGTACTTCCATATTTTTAGATAGGATTGCTACTGCATTGTCTGGTATATTTTCTGTTGTTTCTTGTATTTCTATTTTGTTTGCAAATCCTAGTTTTTCTAAAAATGCTTCTGATTTTTCTATTTCGTCTTTTGCTGTTGTTGTTACAAATATTAATTTTGTTTTCTTACTTGGGTGTACATTCATTTTGCTTCTAATGTTTCTGATTTCTGTTATTATATTCATTATTTCTGTAGCAAGTTCTTCTTCGTTTTTAAATTCTAATTCTTCTTTGTATTTAGGGAATTCTGTCATCATTATACTTTCTGGTTTATGATATAGTTTTGAATATATTTCTTCTGTGATGAATGGCATAAATGGATGTAATAGTTTTAAACTTGTGCTTAGTACATAGTTTAATATGAATTGAACTGTATATCTTGATTCATCTTCTTTGTTAAATAAACGTGGTTTTACTATTTCTATATACCAATCGCAGAAGTCGTTTCTTATGAAATCATATATTTTTTGTGCTGCAACTCCTAAATCGTAGTTTTCTAAGTTTTCTGTTACTTCTTTTACTAATGTATTTAGTTTTGAAATTATCCATTTGTCAACGTATATCATTTTTGATAAGTCTAGTTCTGTTATGTCATTTTCTTTGAATTCTTCAATGTCTTCTAATTGCATTAATACGAATTTTGATGCATTCCATAGTTTGTTTGCAAAGTTGCTTGATGACTCTACTTTATCACTACTGTATCTTATGTCATTTCCTGGTGTTGTTCCTAAAATTAATGACATTCTTAAGCTGTCTGTACCGTATTCGTCTATTACATCTAATGGGTCTACTCCATTTCCTAATGTTTTTGACATTTTTCTTCCTTGGTTGTCTCTTACAATTCCATGTACTAATACGTCTTTAAATGGTACTTGATCTGTTAGTTCAAGTCCTTGTGTCATCATTCTTGAAATCCAGAATGTTATAATATCAAATCCAGTTACTAATGTTTGTGTTGGATAAAAATCTTTATAATCTTCTGATTCTGTATTTGGCCAACCAAGTGTTGAGAATGGCCATAATGCTGAACTGAACCATGTGTCTAGTGTATCTTCGTCTTGTACTAAATTTGTGCTTCCGCATTTTTCACATTTTTCTGGTTCATGTTTTGCTACATTTATGTGTCCACATTCTTGACAGTAGTATGCTGGTATTCTATGTCCCCACCATAATTGTCTTGATATACACCAATCTTGGATATTATCTAGCCAATGGAAATATTGTTTTTCGTATCTTTGTGGTACAAATCTTGTTTCTCCATTTCTTACGCTGTCTGCTGCTCTTTTAGCCATTTCTTTCATGTTTACAAACCATTGCTCTGAAATTTTAGGTTCGATTGTATTTTTACATCTTTCGCATTTTGCTACATTGTGTGTGTAGTCTTCTGTTCTTACTAATGCTCCAATTTTTTCTAATTTTTCAACTATTTTCTTTCTTGCTTCTAATAAGTCCATTCCTTTATATTCAGGA
>USQZ01000093.1 GCA_900556975.1 uncultured Clostridium sp.
AATTGGCATATACAGCACTATATAGAAAATTTAGACCATTAACTTTTAGTGAATTCGTAGGCCAAGAACACATTACACGAACACTAAAGAATCAGATAATAGCAGGAAGAGTAGGACACGCATACTTATTCAACGGTGGAAGAGGAACAGGAAAAACATCAGCAGCAAAAGTTTTAGCAAGAGCAATAAATTGCTTAAATCCAAAAGACGGAGAACCATGCAACGAATGTGAAATATGCAAAGGAATATTAAACGGTTCACTAACAGACGTAGTAGAAATGGACGCTGCTTCAAACAACAGCGTAGAAGATATAAGACAAATAAGAGATGAAGTAAACTTTTTACCAACAAGAGCAAAATACAGAGTATATATAATAGATGAGGTTCACATGTTATCAACAGGAGCATTCAACGCCCTATTAAAAACATTAGAAGAACCACCAGAACATGTTAAATTTATTTTGGCAACAACTGAGCCACAAAAGTTGCCAGCAACAATACTTTCAAGATGTCAAAGATTTGACTTCAAAAAAATATCAAACGAAGACATTAAGAAAAGACTAAAAATAATAACAAACGAAATAGGAGTAACAATTTCTGAAGAAGCACTAAATACAATAGCAGTACTATCAGAAGGAGCAATGAGAGACGGTATAAGCATTCTAGAAAGATGTATACAAGATGGAGATTCAGAAATTACAGACGAAAAAATAAAAGAATTAGTAGGAATTCCAAAATTCGAGTACATATATAAAATAACAAACAGCCTACTAGAAAAAGACTCAGAAAAGGCTCTAGAAGCCACACAAGAAGTAATAGACGACGGTAAAGAATTATATAATTTTCTATGGGAAACAATCAAATACATAAAAGACATTTTAATTTTCAAATCACAAGGAAAATTAGAATTATACAGCAAAGATGAAATGGAAAAAATTAAAGAATTAAGCGAAAAAACAAGCAAAGAAACACTATTTTATCTAATAAAAGAATTGTCAGAAATGGAAAATGATATAAAATGGTCAACTCAAAAAACAATAATGTTCCAAGCAGGAATAATAAAATTAACAATAGATAAAAAAGAACACGGAGACCTAGAAGAAAGAGTTGAAAAAATAGAAGAAAAATTAGAATCAGGAGATATAGTAGCAAAAGCACCACAAACAAGATATCAAGAACCTGAACCTACAGCAGTTCCAAAAGAAAAAATAGAAACCAAACAAGCAAAACCAAAGGTTTCAATGGCAAATATAACAAGCACAGAATATTGGCCCAAAGTAGTAAATAACCTAAAAACAAAAGGAAAAATAACACTATTTACAAACCTAATGAACACAAAAGCTGTAGAAATAAATGACATGCAATTAGGAATAGTTGGCCTAACATCATTCGGAAAAACAGTAGTTGAACAACCAACAAACAAATTAGAAATAGAAAAAGCAATCGCACAAGAATCAGGAAAAACAATGCAAATAAAAGTTGAAGAACCACAAAACATTGTGCAAAAAACGTCAAACCTAAACTTTGACATACCAATAAATATTATAGATGAATAAGGAGGAATTTTAAAATGGCAAAAAGAGGCGGATTTCCAGGGGGAATAGGAGGATTCCCAGGAGGAATGAACATAAATAAGCTTATGAAAGAAGCTAAAAAAATGCAAGAAGATATGGAAAAAACACAAGAAGAACTATCAGCTAGAGAATTCGAAAACTCAGTAGGCGGAGGAGTTGTATCTGTTAAAATAACAGGAGAAAAAATAATAAAAGAAATAAAAATAAATAAAGAAGTAGTTGACCCAGAAGACATAGAAACACTACAAGACTTAATATTAACATGTATAAATGGTGCAATCCAAAAAGCAGACAATGCAGCAAGTGAAAGCATGGGAAAATTTAATATACCAGGATTAATGTAAAACAAGCGAGGTGCAAAAATGTCAGCATATTCACCATCAATAGAAAAATTAATAGAAAGTTTTGAAAAATTGCCAAGCATCGGACACAAAACTGCAATAAGGCTTGCATATCACATGTTAGACATGAGCGATGATGAAATAAAAGAATTTACAAGTTCAATAACAGATGCAAAACAAAAATTAAAATATTGTTCAATATGTTTTAATATTTCAGACACAGATCCATGCCCAATATGTAGCGATACCAAAAGAGATCAAAGCACAATATGCGTTGTGGAAGACGTTAGAGACATAATGGCAATGGAAAGAACACACGAATATAAAGGAGTTTATCATGTTTTACATGGTACAATTTCTCCTTTGAATGGAATCGGACCAGACGAAATAAAAATAAAAGAATTATTAAATAGAATAAGAGACAATGAAATAAAAGAAGTAATAATAGCTACAAACCCTAGAGTGGAGGGAGAAGCAACTTCAATATATTTATCAAAATTACTAAAAGCTTTCAACATAAAAGTAACAAGAATCGCACACGGAATTCCTGTAGGAGGCGACTTAGAATACACAGACGAAATAACATTAATGAAAGCAATGGAAGGTAGAAGAGAAATTTAAAAAAGAAAGCACTTTAATGAAAAATTAAAGTGCTTTCTTTATACAATAAGAATAATTTCCGAAGTTCCAATTGTATTATTATATAGAAAATATTATATTTGGTTTTTGAGTGACGCGCAGTTTGAAAGTTTTTCCCTAA
>USQZ01000094.1 GCA_900556975.1 uncultured Clostridium sp.
AGCATTCTGACCGCTATCGCTACTACGCTCGGAGTAACGAGCTGCATGGGATAAAGAACATGGAGTCTACCTTATTATAATAAGCAGACTCAATCATAAAATGAAAATCGACCGCTCACCTCAGAGAATAATCATGAGGAGAGCGGTCTTTTTCGTTCCTGCCGAGAAAGTAGGTCATGAAGGGTCAAAGTCATTAAGGGTCATTAAGGATTTCGGGTTATTCAGATGTTTACAACTATCCATTTACCACTTTTTCTACCGCCTTCACGTTTCAAGATTCCCTTGGCTTGAAGAGCAGCAATATCTCTTTCAATAGTACGTGTCGTTACAGTTTTCTTTCCCGACATTCTCTGCGCCAATTCCGGAATCGTTATTTCCGGATGAAGTTTAACAACTGAAATGATATTCTGCTGACGTTCAGAAAGTTCAATCAGTTTTTCTTTCCCGACATTTTTTAAGTTTTTCCCGACATTTATCACGACATCATCATCCATAGATCTTTCATACTGTTCTGTCTCAGCCTTAAGATTTTTGATATGTTCTTGAAGCATGAAAGACTGGAATGGTAACATCGACTCTTCTTCTCGAGATGCATAAAGAGCTTCAATATAAGCTGCCTTATCATCAGTCATTACCTTTGTCGGAACAAGATTAAATTCAAACTGAAGGTGGTTCATGATGAGACGCGACATTCTGCCATTTCCATTTTCCAATACCTAAATCCGGTCATTAAGGTCACGGTCATTAAGGTCATTAAGGATTTCGGGGTATTTAGACTGCCCCATAATTGTCTCTCCCCCAAACGAAAATAATGTTGTAGAATCAAAATTATAATAAAAGAATAATAAATTTTTCTCAGACATTTGATATTTCCAATAATATTTTTTAATTTTGCTAATAATAGCATGTCGTAATAACTAACATTTAAAAATAAGCACATGCGAATATATGGTTTAAATTTTAAATAATGTAAAAATGAATGTATATTTTATAGATCCTACATATCTTAAAACAGATGTATTGAATGCTTTATTTAATGCTCTCAAAGTAAAAGTAGCCTTTAGCTTTATACAAGAAAAAGAGTTACCCAAAGAAATTATATATTTTTTTGGTAAAAGAATTGCTATAATTGCAGAAAATGGGATTCAAAAGTATTTTTCTGATCAATGTGTATTTTCTTTACGCCAATTCATAGAGCAGAATGTCGAACTATCAATTAACAAGTTCGGAAAATTATACTCAGACTTATCTTCTTCAGAAAAAAAGATTATTAGTTCTTTTAGTGCTTATAATAATTTACTTAATTTAGATGATTTTAATGTACTGATATTCCTTCACTTAGAGTCTTCATATGATTCTAGAGGGAATATTAATGTTCCTCATTCTGAATCCATTGGTACCATGCAAAAGCATCTTCCTACCCAAATTGCTCAATATACATTAAATATCCTTCACAAAAAGTACCAGCATTTTTATTATAGCGACCAAGTGGCATTCGTACTGATAAATGAATTTTTCGAAACATCTTTTAGATATTTCCCTAAAAACAATATGTGGCAAGAATATTATTTAATGTTTCCTAACCATACTTTAGACTTTTCACGTTTTATTAAAAATAAAATAGCTTCTCAATTACCTCAATATATAGGAGAGAGAAATGGCAGAAAATATATCTTGCCAATGCTTAAAGAAGAATATAAGGAAAAATGTAAACGTTTTTACGATGCCATGTACGATATTATAAACAGGGAAGAAATATACAAACAAGCAATGGATGAGGCTGTAGCAGAAGCTGCACAAGACAGAAAGGATATAGAAGACGATTTGCGTTTTTTAGGAATTTCAGATAGATATGAATGGTAACTAACAGAATGCCATCCGACCACGTATAACTAAAGTGTCGAATTACGAATGTCCAAGGGTGTCATGAAGGGGCTGTGTCTTTTTATGAGCTTAAGCCAATAGCGTCCACAGTACGGACGCTATTGGCTCTCTATATAATGTAGAGCCTCAACTAAAGCATTAAATTAATACATTTCTTTGAA